>NZ_JBFUAZ010000347.1:0-4439 GCF_056406035.1 Polaromonas sp. P1_E1_2
GTGGCCGCCAGAAGCCCGCATGCCAACAATTTCTGGCCGAGGTGCCACGAAGAAATCGCCAGTTGCCGGCGGTAGCGCATGGCGATGAGCGGCAGCAGAAAGATCAGCAGCAGCCATAACGCCATCAATGCCCCACGTGTCCCTGTCATCATGAGCGCCACAACGACAAAGCCGTTGGTCAAGGACAGCAGCGATATTTGCAGCGAGTCCCGTGCCCGCATCAATAGATAAAAGGAGAAGGGAACGGTGCAGACCGCAAATTCGGCAAAAAAGTTGCGGTTGACAAAAGTGGACGCCGGATTCGGACCCTGCGGAAAATAAGTGAAATCAAACCAGAACTGAAGTGCGGTCCAGAGCGAAGCCACGAGGGCGCCCGCATGAATCCCCAGGGCCAAATGAGGCAACCGGTCCCTTGACAGGGTATTGAGCCCCAGCCATAGCAGCAGGCTGAAGACGAACCACCGGATGGCCTCCACGCCACCGAGATAGGCATGCGACCACAGCATGCTTGCCAGGGCGTAAAACATGAGCGACAGGGGTAACCACATGAGGGCATGCCAACGCAGGGGCTCCCGCCGGTGGCGCTGCTGCCAGCAGAAAATCAGGCCGGCACTGATCGCGGAAAACGACACCACCATGGATTTCAGCGTGTCCTGCAGCATTTCTTCATGAGGCACGCCAATTGCCGGCGTCACAAACATCATGAAAGCAAGAAGCACGGTGATCCAGCCGCCGCCCTGCGCCACCTCTGCAGGCAGGGCCGCCGTGGAGTCCACGCCAGGTGAGTCAGCAGGCTCCAGCTTGGCTACCGTACCTGCGACGGTGGAATGTCCCCGCGCATCGGGGCCGGTTTTTTGGGGGGTCATGAGATCGATCAGCTTTCTGAGTGTTTGAAACAGGCCGTACGCACAGGCGACCGCATGCACCAACAACGCCGTTACGGTGCTCTGACCATCTCAACGTGGGAGATGCCGGCTTCTTCGAAAGGCTCACCCCGGGCCTCAAAGCCAAGGCGCCGGTAAAAGCCCTCCGCACTGCGCTGCGCATGCAGCATGACCTCATGGTCTCCGCGATCCCGGGCGGCGTCCATCAACGCGTTCAAAAGATTTTGGCCAAGGTGAGCTCCGCGCAGCGCCTTGTGCACTGCCATGCGCCCGATCTTCGCCGTGCCATCTGCTTGCCGCACCAGCCGCCCGGTCGCAATGCCCTCTCCCAACCCGTTATAGGCCACGGCGTGTACGGCCGGGTGGTCCGCTTCGTCGCACGCCATCTCCATCGGAATGCCCTGCTCCTGCACAAACACGGCCGTGCGGACCCTGGCCGCGTCGGCGCCCAAGGCGGCCCAATCACCCGTCCTGATGTCCACCATGGCCTCACCGGCCTCAAAGCCCACGAGCAGATTGCGCAGCGCATCCGGCACGGGTCGGGACGTCTGGGTCAGGGGATCGGCAAACACGTAGATGAGTTCGCAGGCGATGAGCAGTTCATCGGCCCTGAACATCGCGCCTGTGAATGTCATCGATGAATTGCCGATGCGTGCGCACTTGAGCGCTACATCGATCCGGTCATCAAAGCGTGCCGAGCCATGGTATTCCAGTGTGGCCTTTTTCACGTACAAGTCACCGCCCATCTTGTGCATGGTTTCCTCGTACGGCAGCGCCAGCGCGCGCCAGTAGTCGGTAATGGCGGTGTCGAAGTACATCAGGTAATGCGCGTTGAACACGATTTTTTGCATGTCCACTTCGGCCCAGCGAACCCGCAGCGGGTGAAAAAATCGGAATTCCTGTCGTTTCATGGCGTGTTGTCCGGAAGATTGAATGCCTGGCGCAGTGCCCGAGCCGCGTCCGCATGGGCTTGCCGTGCTTCGGGAATGATGCGCCCCATCTTGATGAACTCGTGCGTGACGCCGCGGTAGATTTCCAGATCGACCGGCACGCCGGCCRCGCGCAGCTTGTCGGCATACATCACCCCCTCGTCGACCAGGGGATCGCACTCTGCCAGGCCCAGCCAGGCCGGGGCCACACCGTCCACATCCGGCGCATTGAGCGGCGCGAAGCGCCAGTCCTCGCGGTCGGCGGGGCTTCGCACATAGTGGTTGAAAAACCAGGTGATGTCAGCTTCCTCGARCACAAAGCCATCAGCAAATAGCCGGTGCGACGGTGTGTCCTGGTGGGCGGCGCAACCGGGGTAAAACAGCAGCTGCAGCGCCAGCGGCAAACCGGCATCGCGGGCCAGGATGGCGCACATGGTTGCCAGCGTGCCGCCCGCGCTGTCGCCGCCGACCGCCACACGGGTTTCGTCAAGACCGAGGCTGGTTGACCGTGCCGTCAGCCACTGCAGGGCATCCCAGGCATCATGGGCAGCTACAGGAAATTTGTACTCCGGTGCCAACCGGTAATCCACGGAAATCACCGCGCAACCTGACAGATGGCTGAGCTGCCGGCACAGCACATCATGCGTTGCCACACTTCCGATGGTGAAGCCGCCGCCATGAAAGTAAATCAGCACCGGCAGGCGGTCATTTAAGGAGGCGTAGAGGCGCGCAGGCAGGCTGTAGCCATCCCTGGCGGGAATGAGCAGGTCTTCGACCCGCGCCAGGGCCGGCCGGGGAATTTCCAGCACGCCCGCACCCGCCTCGTAGGCCGCTTTGGCCCCTGCGGGGGGGAGCGTACGAAACGGTGGGCGCCTGGCCCGCGCCATGCGGCTGAGTACATTCCGCATCGCGGGAGTCAGCAAGTCTTCAGGGGAGGTGCGGCGCATTTATTTGAATGTTACCGACACAGGCTGCGCTCCGGCCAGTCCCTGGTAAGCCGCTGTGGCGGTCAACCCTGGCTTGGGGGGCAGCAGGGGTGAAAACGAGCCCAGGCTGATCAAATCGCCTGGCTTCATGGCAAGACCTTCTTTGGCCAGGGCGCCGGCCAGCCAGACGACTGCGTTGAGCGGATGACCGAGGATGTCGCTGCCCTTGCCTCTTCCCAGTTCTGCACCGCTGCCGTCTGCAAGCACCACGGTCATGTTTTCCAGCATGACCAGCATGGCGTGGCGCTCTGCCCTTGTCACGGGCACGGCCAGGGGCGTGCCGGCCACACCGAACCGGGCACCGACATTGATGGCACTGACCGCCGGGCCATTGAGTCGGGGTGGTGCCTGAACGACCAGATCGGGCAATTCGATAAAGGGAATGATCTGGTCAACGGCTTCAAGCACGTCCAGGGGTGTCCGGGCCTGGTTGATGGCTGCACTTTTGACACGCACCAGCATGTCGGCCTCAAAAAGCGGACGCGCGCCAAAAGCCGCATCGACCACGGACCCGCCGGGCAGCACCATGCCCTCATACAGCTTGCCCCACACGGGTTGGTCGTAGTTGAAGCGTTTTTGTACCGCCGGGTTGGTAAGGCCTGCCTTGTAGCCGACCACTTTGCCGTGGCGTTTTTCCAGCAGCGCATTGAGTTTGGCGCGGGTACAGGCGCCATCGGCTTCGTTGAGACCTTCCGGGTTTGCCGCAGGTTGTCTGGCAGCGATATTTTCGGCCAGGTCGCCGACTTGCGCATCGCTCAGACATTCGGCCCTGGCCTGAAGAGCCGCTATCGCCAAGGTGACCAGCATCAGGGTTTGCTTGCAATTCATGGGCATCTCCAGCTATTAAAGTAGGGCCAAGCCGATTGGGGCAACYGATTGGGGCAAGATGAGCGGCACGGGAAAACCGCCCAGCATCGTACAACGCGAAAGACAGCAAAACCATGGCCTTTATCTATTACGTCACCCAGATCCAGTTTGAATTCGGCGCGATCAAATTGCTCAAGCAGGAATGTGAGCGTGTCGGCATCACCCGTCCGCTCATCGTCACCGACCCCGGTGTCAAGGCTGCAGGTATTTTGCAAAAAGCGCTTGACGCGCTGCCCGGTGTGCAGGTGACGGTGTTTGACCAAACCCCTTCGAATCCCACCGAGGCAGCCGTTCGCGCAGCCGCCGCGCTGTACAAGTCCGCCGGCTGCGACGGCCTGATCGCGGTCGGTGGAGGCTCAGCCATTGATTGCGCCAAAGGCGTGGCGATTGCCGCAACCCATGAAGGCCCGCTCACGACCTACGCCACCATTGAAGGCGGTTCACTGAAAATCACGGACCGCGCGGCCCCGCTGATTGCCGTACCCACCACCAGCGGCACCGGCAGCGAAGTCGCCCGCGGGRCCATCATCATTGTGGATGACCACCGCAAGCTTGGGTTTCATTCCTGGCATCTGGTGCCGAAAACGGCGATTTGCGATCCGGAGCTCACATTGGGCCTGCCGGCCAAACTGACAGCGGCCACCGGCATGGACGCGATTGCGCATTGCATGGAGACCTTCATGTCAGCCGCCTTCAACCCGCCGGCCGACGGCATCGCGCTGGACGGCCTGGAACGCGGCTGGGCCCATATCGAACGGGCCACGCGCGATGGC
>NZ_JBFUAZ010000348.1:0-4429 GCF_056406035.1 Polaromonas sp. P1_E1_2
TGTGAAAGACGGCACCATCGAGGCGATTGCCGTGCAAAGCGCCTTTGAAATGGGCAACCTGGGTGTGAAGACCGTGGCGGAAATCGTGGCAGGCAAGAAAGTACCCGCCTTCCGCGATACCGGTGTGCTGATGGTGACCAAGAAAAACATCGACACACCCGCTGCCAAGAACGTTCTCTACTAAACCGCTCCAACCCAAGGATCCCTCYGGCACCGGCTGCCGGAGGATGGGTATATGCACACCACGGATCTGAAACTCCTTCCCCGCGTGGACCTGCGGCTGACTGCCCTGGGCCTGGGCTGCTCGCAAATGGGCGGCCTGTACCGTGCCACCAGTGCCCGCGAGGTGGAGGAAGTCTTTGCCTGCGCCTGGGCGGCCGGCGTGCGCTATTTCGACACGGCACCCTACTACGGCTACACCCGCTCCGAGCACCGCCTGGGCGCCCAGCTGGCCGACTGCCCCCGCCATGAGTATGTCGTCAGCACCAAGGTGGGCCGCCTGCTGCGCCCCGATGCCAGCGTGGGTCCTGGCGATGGAGGTTGGGCCAACCCCTACCCGTTTCGCCCGCAGTATGACTACAGCTACAGCGGCGTGATGCGCTCATTCGAGGACAGCCAGCAACGGCTGGGCCTGGCCCATATCGACATCCTGTACGTACACGACATCGGCCGCGACACCCACGGCGAACAGCATGCGCATTATTGGCAACAACTGACCACGGGGGGCGGCTTCCGCGCGCTGGACGAATTGCGCGCAAGYGGTGCCACCAAGGCAGTGGGCCTGGGCGTGAACGAATGGCAGGTGGTGATGGACAGCATGCAGGAGTTCGACCTGGACTGCACCATGCTGGCCGGGCGCTACACCCTGCTGGAGCAGGACTGCATCACCCCCTTTCTGGGCGACTGCATGCGCCGCGGCAACGCCATCGTGGTGGCCGCGCCGTTCAACTCCGGCGTCCTGGCGGGCAACACCAAATTCAATTATGCGGAAGCCCCGCCCGCCGTGGTGGCGCGCGTGCAAGCGCTGGCGCTGACCTGCGAGGAATTCGGCGTGCCCTTGCAGGCCGCCGCACTGCAGTTTCCACTGGCGCACCCTGCGGTTGTGTGCTGCGTCACCGGCACCCGCACCGCAACCCAGCTGCAACAGAACGTCGCGTGGCTGGAGACGCCCATTCCCGCCACGCTGTGGCAGGCCCTGCGCAGCCGCGACCTGCTGCATCCCGATGCGCCAGTACCAGCCTGAGGAAGACCCCATGCTGATCGACGCGCACCCGCATTTCTGGAATCTGGCAAACCGCACTGGCCACTGGCCGCCATCTTTGGCGGCAATGCGCGCCGCCTGTACCACCTTGGCCAACATATAGACGGAAATTGATATGCAACGAATGGGATGGGTCATTGGTATCGACCCCCGGCACATCGCCGAATACAAGCGCCTGCACGCGGCCGTCTGGCCCGCTGTGCTGCAGCGCATTCACCAATCGCAGGTGCGCAACTACAGCATTTTTCTGCGAGAGCCGGAAAACCTGCTGTTCGGCTACTGGGAATACCACGGCCGGGACTTTGACGCGGACATGGCCGCTATCGCCGCTGATGCCGAGACGCAGCGTTGGTGGACCCTCTGCGGCCCCTGCCAACGCCCCCTTCAAACCCGCAGCCCAGGCGAGCACTGGGCCGCCATGGAATCCGTATTCCACATTGACTAACCACTTCCACCCAAGGACATCTATGCTGACAGTCATTTGCGAAACTCCCGGCGTGCTGCGCACGGTTGAAGGGGCCATGCCCATCCGCAATGAAGGCGATGTGCTGCTGCGCATCCGCCGCGTGGGGGTGTGCGGCACCGATCTGCACATCTTCACCGGCAAACAACCCTTCCTGGCCTATCCACGCGTCATGGGCCACGAAATCGCGGGTACCGTAGAGGAAGCTCCAACGGACAGCCCCCTTCAGGCCGGCGACAGCGTCTTCGTCATGCCTTACCTGTCATGCGGCCGGTGTGTAGCCTGCCGCCAGGGCAAGACCAACTGCTGCGTCAATATACAGGTACTGGGCGTGCACCGCGACGGCGCCTTCACCGAGTATCTCAACGTACCCGCGCAGTTTGTGCGCAAGGCAGAGGGTGTTTCACTGGACCAGGCCGCCATGCTGGAATTTCTGGCTATTGGTGCCCACGCCGTACGTCGCGCCGACGTGCAGCCCGGCCAGCGTGTACTGGTGGTAGGGACGGGCCCCATCGGCATGGCTGCCTTGCTATTCGCCGGCCTGCGTGGTGGCCAGGTCACAGCGCTGGACACGCGAAAGGAGCGGGTGGAATTCTGCAAACAACACCTGGGGGCGCATGCGGGTGTTGTGATAGGTGACAAGGACCTGGACGAGCTGCGCGCACTGACCAACGGAGATTTTTACGATGTCGTTTTTGACGCCACGGGCAACGCGAAGGCCATGGAGCGCGGCTTCCAGTTCATTGCCCATGGCGGCAAGTATGTGCTGGTGTCGATAGTGCTGGACAACATTACGTTCGCCGATCCGGAGTTTCACAAACGCGAGGCTACGCTGCTGGGCAGCCGTAATGCCACCATGGAAGACTTCGAAACGGTGCTTGAGGCGATGYGGGGCGGCAAAATCYCCACCGCGGCGCTCAACACCCATCGCATGGCCCTGGCCGATGTACCCGCCCAATTCGCCACCCTGCTGGACCCCACGCAGGGCGTGGTGAAGGCGCTGATCGAATGCTGACCGGAGCCTCCACGTGAGCACGCCCATCCTGCAGTTCGGCACCGGACGCTTTCTGCAGGCGCATGCAGACCTGTTTGTATCCCAGGCCCTGGCCCAGGGCCTGGCACTGGGCGGCATCGCCGTCGTGCAGAGCACAGACAGCCCGCAGAGCAGTGCACGCGCTGTGGCACTGGCACATGGCTACCGCGTCGAATTGCGTGGCATGCAACATGGCCGGCGTATCGAGGAGACCGTGCAAGTGAATGCAGTACAGGCCGTCTGGCATGCCCGCCGCGATTGGGCACAACTGTGTGATGCCATGGCCACCACCGTGCAGGTCATCATCTCCAACACCGCAGACATGGGCTATGCACTGGACGACTCCGACGCCGCGGCGCTGCTGCGTAGCCCCACGACGGCGCCGAGCAGCTACCCGGCCAAGCTGGTGGTGCTTCTGCACCATCGCTGGCAGCTACAACCAGAGGCTCCCCTGACGCTGTATCCCTGCGAACTGGTCAGCCGTAACGGTGACACCCTGCGCAACCTGGTATCCACGCTGGCACAGAGCTGGGGCGTTACGCCCGCCTTCCTTCGCTATGTGCGGGAGCACTGCGTGTGGGTCAATTCACTGGTGGACCGCATCGTGTCGTCTCCGCTGGAACCCGCCGGTGCAGTGGCCGAGCCCTACGCGCTGTGGGCTATCGAACACCAGCCGCGCATGGTGCTTCCTTGCAACCACCCGGCCGTGGTGGTGACGGATGCACTGGCTCCATTCGAGCAACGCAAGCTCTGGCTGCTGAACCTGGGTCACACCATATTGGCCGAACGCTGGCGGCTGCTGGGCAGTGCTGCGGACATGACCGTGGTGCAGGCCATGCACACCCCGGCGCTGCGCACCCCGCTGGAGGCGGTATGGGCCGACGAGGTGCTGCCGGTATTTGACGCTGAGGGCACAGGCCCCGAGGCCCACGCCTACCTGGTGGAATTGCGCGACCGTCTGCTCAACCCGTTTCTGGAACACCGTCTGGCCGACATTGCCAAGGACCACGCGCAGAAGAAGCTGCGCCGCCTGGCACCCGTGGTAGAGCGCGCCGTGGCGCTGCAACTGCCCATCGCACAGACCCAGCTGCGCAATGCGTTAGCTGAAACCGGAAGCACCCTGGGCACTGGCGCCTGAACCGCCGGCTGGTCACCGGCGTTTGATGACATGCTGCGGCGCAACATCCAACGCAGCGAACCCTCATGCCTGCCTTCTCCGGAGGAAGAAGGGGTCAGTCCCTCAGCGCTCGGGCGTGGAACGGAAATTCGCCGCAATTGCGCCTCCGGGGTTACGATGCGTAAACCATTCACTCCGTCGGTGGTTCCATGGTGGCACTTGCCGCACAATTCGATTCGCCCCGCCGGCTGCATCAAAGAGCCAGCGACCGGCCACAGGACTGGCTTGGCACAACGCCCCTGCTGGACCTGGACGACACCAAGCTGCGCCTGAAGGCTCGCTCGATTGTCCAGCTGTGCCGCACCGACCGGGACAAGGCACTGGCTATCTATCGCTTCGTCAAGCGCCTGCCTTATACCAAGCGGATCAAGCTGCAGTACCCGACCGCCCGCGACGTACTCGAGGCGCGCGGGGGCGACGGTGACGACAAGGTGACGCTGCTGATCGCGCTGATGCGCTCCGCCGGCATCCCGGCCCGTGTGCGCTACATGGAGA
>NZ_JBFUAZ010000349.1:0-4424 GCF_056406035.1 Polaromonas sp. P1_E1_2
ATGGGGCGCCTCGCCTGAAGGGCCCGCTGAACCTGGACGCCCGCCGGCGGGCTGGT
This sequence comes from Polaromonas sp. P1_E1_2, assembly GCF_056406035.1. Taxonomy (NCBI): domain Bacteria; kingdom Pseudomonadati; phylum Pseudomonadota; class Betaproteobacteria; order Burkholderiales; family Comamonadaceae; genus Polaromonas; species Polaromonas sp. P1_E1_2. Next base: position 57 of record NZ_JBFUAZ010000349.1, read on the forward strand.
TTTGACGAGGTGGAACTGGCGCTTCTGGTCTAGGAACAGACGCCAGGACGCGGCGAATTCCTACACATACAGTCACGGCAGGGATTTTCGAACAGCGCTAGACTGCAAAACTCTTGAAAAGGAGTTTGCGCATGATCCGGCATCTCGTCCCAGACATCCCTTCGCAAATGCCGGGCTTGCCCGCGGACATCGCCTTGCAGCTGCCGCAGGGCCAGCGTCTCGGAGAGCCCAACGCCCCCGTCAAGCTCGCGTTTTCGCACTGGTCCTCCATCGCCCGCCTCAAGGCCGGCCAGATCGGCGCCCTGGCGGAAGAGTATGTCGAAGGCAAGCTTCAACTGGAAGGCGCCATGCGCGACGTGATGCGCGCCGTCACCAAGCTGCTTCCCGGCAATCCGGTGCAAAGCGACACAGGCTGGTGGTCCGGCCTGCTGCACCGCGCCAAGTCCCTGGCCGCCCACACCCAAAGCCGGGATGCAGCGCAAATCCAGTTCCACTATGACGTGTCCGATGCCTTCTATGCGCTCTGGCTCGACCCCCGACGGGTGTATTCATGCGCCTACTACAGCGACAACGCCATGACATTGGCCCAGGCCCAGGAAGCCAAGCTCGACCATATCTGCCGCAAGCTCATGCTCAAGCCCGGTGAACGGTTTCTTGATATTGGCGCCGGCTGGGGCGGCTTGCTGCTGTGGGCCGCTGAGCACTACGGCGTGGACGCCACCGGCATCACGCTGTCGAAAAATCAGCATGCGCATGTGCAGCGCCTGATCGAGGAAAAAGGCCTGGGCGGGCGCGTGCGAATGGAGCTACGCGACTACCGCGACATGCCGGAGGATCAGCCCTTTGACAAGGTGTCCTCCGTGGGCATGTTCGAGCACGTGGGCCACGCCAACATGACCGGCTACTTCCAGAAAATCATGCGCCTGCTGGCACCGGGCGGGCTGGTCATGAACCACGGCATCACCGCCGGCGGCCTGGAAAACCGCCAGCTCGGCGCCGGCATGGGTGACTTCATCGAAAAGTACATCTTCCCGGGCGGCGAGCTGATGCATGTCAGCGCCGTACTGGAGCATATGTCACGCGCGGGCCTGGAGATGGTGGACACCGAAAACCTGCGCCCGCACTATGCCCGCACGCTGTGGAACTGGTCAGACGCGCTGGAAGCCAAGCTGGACGAGGCGCGCCAGGTGCTGGTTGCGGATGGCGGCGCCGAGCGCGCCGAGAAGACGCTCCGGGCTTATCGTCTTTACCTGGCGGGCAGTGCGATGAGTTTTGAGCAGGGCTGGATTTCGCTGCACCAGATGCTGGCGGCGCGGCCCTCGGGCGATGTGCACAACACCGCCGTCACCGGCGCCCAATCAAGCTATCCCTTCAGCCGAAACTATATGTACAGCGCCGCCCCTTGAGGGCTCCACCGCTCAACCTCGAGGGTGATGCTGCGCATGCAGCGCCTTCAGCCGTTCACGTGCCACATGGGTATAAATCGTGGTGGTGGAAATATCTGCATGCCCCAGCAGCATCTGCACCGCGCGCAAATCGGCGCCGTGGTTCAGCAGGTGTGTGGCAAACGCGTGGCGCAAAGTGTGGGGTGACAGCGGCGAGTTGATGCCGGCAAGCCGTGCATATTTTTTCACCAGCATCCAGAACATCACGCGGCTCATGCCCTTGCCATGGCCGGTGACAAACAGGTCGTCGGTCTGTTGCCCGCCCAGGATGGCCGGACGGGCGTCCGCCAGGTATTTCACAATCCATTCCCGCGCCACCTGGCCGAAGGGCACCAGCCGTTCCTTGCTGCCTTTGCCCATGACGCGAAGCACCCCTTCGTTCAGTCCCAGGTGAAATGTCTTGAGGCCCACCAGCTCGCTCACACGCAGGCCGCTGGCGTACAGCAGCTCCAGCATGGCGCGGTCGCGCTGGCCCAGCGGCGTGTCGTCGTCGGGTGCGGCCAGCAGTGCTTCAACCTGGGCTTCGCTCATGACTTTGGGCACCCGAAGCGCCTGCTTTGCCGACTGGAGTTTGAGCGTCGGATCTGCAGCAATCAGGTGTTCGCGCAATGCCCAGCGAAAGTAGCGCTTGAACACCGTCAGGCGCCGGTTGGCGGATGTTGCCTTGGTCGCAGCGTGCCGGGCCGAAAAGTAGCTGTTGAGGTCGGCCTCCGCCGTCTCGTCAAGTCTTCGCCCTCCCTGCTCCCTGGCAGCCAGCCAACCGGCGTAGAGCGACAGGTCGCGGCGGTAAGCCGCCAGCGTGTTTTTGGACAGCCCGTCTTCCAGCCACAAGGCGTCAATAAACCCATCAATACTGGACTGGCTTTCTGGCTGCATGGGGTGACCATAACAAAAAAGCCGCCGCACATTTGAATGCACGGCGGCTTACGGGTAGCTTCGCATCCGGTCGTGCCGGATTCCCAGCCTTATTCGAGCTTGAGCTTGGCCGAATCGACCACCTTTTTATAGACATCAAATTCGGCCTTGATCTGCGCCGTGAACTGCTCAGGCGTATTCGCAATGATCAGGGAGCCGGTGTCTTCGATCCGTTTGCGTATCGCCGGGTCTTCCAGCGACTTCTTCACGCCGGCGCTGACCTTGTCGACCACGTCCTTTGGCAAACCCTTCGGGCCGATGATGCCGTAATAGGCCATGCGGTTCACAGGTTCCAGGCCGACTTCCTTGAAGGTGGGCACATCCGGCAGCACGGCCAGGCGCTGGGGCGCGGCCACCACAATGGGGATCAGGCGTTTTTGCTGGATGAATGGCAGGGCCGACGGCAGGTTGTCAAAAATCATGGGCACCTGCCCCGCCACCGTGTCGTTCAGGGCCGGACCTGCACCGCGGTAGGGAATGTGCGTCACGAAGGTGCCCGACATGCTCTTGAAGAGCTCCATCTGCAGGTGACCGATGCCGCCGGTGCCCGAGGATGAATAGGAATACTTGCCGGGGTTCTTTTTGAGCTCAGCCACAAACTCCTTGTAGTTGCGCGCCGGAAAGCTCGGGTGAACCGCAATGATGTTGGGCGTTGCCGCAATATTGATGATGGGCGTGAAGTCCGTCAGCGTGTTGTACGGGATCTTGGGGTTGATGGCGGGATTGGCCGCGGTGGTGGACACCGTGGCCACACCCAGCGCATAGCCATCGGGAACGGCGCGCGATGTCTCGAGTGCGCCCACCACGCCGCCGCCGCCGGCCCGGTTTTCGACGATCACGCTCTGGCCCAAGGCCTTGCCCAGGGGCTCGGAGATGACGCGGGCGACGATATCAGTGGTGCCACCGGGTGCAAACGGCACCACGAGCTTGACCACCTTGTTGGGATAACCCTGTGCCAATGCGGGGCCTGCGGCGGTGCCCAGCGCAAGCGCGGACACCACGGAATAGGCAAACAGATAACGACGTTGCATGTTCAGTCCTTCAATAAAACAGCAGAAATGGTAATCGCAACATTCATGCCCCGCAGTTGTGGATTACGCATAAGGGCAAACCCGAGGGGATTGCGGTTATTCTCGGCGAGTGAACTACGCGCAGCTTCTTTTTCCCGACTTTTCCCTCATTGTTTGCGGCTACCTTGTCTGCCGCTACACCGCCCTCAACCGCACCGTATGGGAACAGGTGGAGAGCCTGGTTTATTACTTTTTGTTTCCGGTCCTGCTTTTTCATTCAATCGTCAAAAGCCCGCTGGACCTGGGCGCCGCCTCCAGCCTCATCAGCGCCGGTATCCTGCTGGGGGTTGCCGGTATTGCGATGGCCTACAGCCTGCCGCACCTGCCATGGCTGGGCAGGCACATCGACTCGCGTGAGCACGCCGCCAGCGCGCAAGTGGCATTTCGCTTCAACTCCTTCATTGCGCTGGCCCTGGCCGACCGGCTGGCGGGCAGCCAGGGCCTGCAGCTGATCGCCGTGCTGATTGGTGTGTGCGTGCCGCTTTTCAACGTGGCGGCGGTGTGGCCCATGGCGCGGCATGCCCAGCGCGGTTTCATGGGCGAGCTGGTGCGCAATCCGCTGATCCTTGCCACGGCCACAGGCCTGGTGGCCAACCTGCTCGGCTTTACCCTGCCTGTCTGGCTCGAACCCACGGTGACCCGCATCGGAGCCGCCTCGCTGGCACTGGGCCTGATGGCGGCAGGCGCCGGCATGCAGTTCGGCCACCTGTCGCAAGCCAAAACGCTGGCAGTGGCCGTGCTGTCGATACGGCACCTGTTGATGCCGGTCATGGCCCTGGGCCTGTGTAAAGCCTTCGGGCTGTCGCCGGTGCAAAGCACCATCCTGTTGGCGTTTTCTGCCCTGCCGACGGCTTCCAGCGCGTACGTGCTGGCGGCGCGCATGGGGTACAACGGGGGTTACGTGGCGGGTTTGGTGACGCTGTCCACCATCCTGGGCG
>NZ_JBFUAZ010000350.1:0-4422 GCF_056406035.1 Polaromonas sp. P1_E1_2
GGCATAACCGGAGACACCCCATGAACGCCATGACAGAACCGCTTTTATTCAAACAGGTCATCGAAGGCCAGGAGCGCGAGCTCGTGAGTTTCTCCACCCACCCCAGCAAATACCAGCACTGGACGCTGAGCGTGGAGGGTGACGTCGCGCGTCTGAAGCTGGACATCAACGAAGACGGCGGCATCAAGCCCGGCTACAAGCTCAAGCTCAACAGCTATGACCTCGGCGTGGACATCGAACTGCACGACGCGATCAACCGTGTGCGCTTTGAGCACCCGGCCGTCAAGGTGGTGGTGTTCGAGTCGGGCAAGGAAAAGATCTGGTGCTCGGGCGCCAACATCTACATGCTGGGCCTGTCGACGCACGGCTGGAAGGTCAACTTCTGCAAATTCACCAACGAAACCCGCAACGGCCTGGAAGACTCCTCGCGCCATGACGGCCTCAAGGCGATTGCCTCCGTGACCGGCGCGTGTGCCGGCGGCGGCTACGAGCTGGCCCTGGCCTGTGACCGTATCATCATGGTGGACGACCGTTCTTCCACCGTCAGCCTGCCTGAAGTGCCCTTGCTGGGTGTGTTGCCCGGCACTGGCGGCCTGACCCGCGTGACCGACAAGCGCAAGGTGCGCCGCGATCTGGCAGACATCTTCTGCACCACCAGCGAAGGCGTGCGCGCCGACCGCGCCAAGGACTGGAAACTGATCGACGCCCACGCCAAGCCGCAGCAGTTTGGCGATCTGCTTGCTACAGAAATTGAAGCACTTCGCGCACAGTCTACAAGGGCTGCAGCCTCAAAAGGCATTGAACTCACACCGCTGAAGGCCGTCATTGATGATGCCGGCTACCGATACAGCCTCGTTGATGCGCAGGTCGACCGTGAAAAGCGCATTGCCACCATCACGGTGAAGGCGCCAGCCGCAGCCATTGAGTCCACGCCCGATGCCATCGAAGCCGCAGGCGCCAACTGGTACCCGCTGAAATTGCAGCGCGAACTGGATGACGCCATCCTCAACCTGCGCACCAACGAACTGGAAGTCGGCACCTGGGTCATCAAGACCACAGGCGATGCCGGCCAGGTGATCCGCATGGACGAAACGCTGGCCAAACTGAAAGACCACTGGCTGGTCAAGGAAACCACGGGTGCGCTGCGCCGCACCCTGGCCCGGCTGGACGTCACCAGCCGTTCGCTGATTGCGCTGGTCGATGCGGGTTCGTGCTTTGCCGGCACTTTCTACGAACTGGCTCTGGCCTGCGACCGCATCTACATGCTGGACTTGCCCGATTCACCAGACGCCGCGCCTGCGCTGCAACTGAGTCCGGCCAACTTCGGCTGGTTCCCCGCCGTCAATGGCCTGACGCGCCTGCAAACCCGATTCTGCGAAGACGATGCCACCATTGCACAGTTGCAAAAACTCGGCGACAGCCCGCTGCGCGCTGATCAGGCGCTGGCGCTGGGCCTTGTGACCTTGACGCCCGACGACATTGACTGGGAAGACGAGATCCGCATCATGCTGGAAGAGCGTGCTTCGCTCTCGCCCGACGCCATGACCGGCATGGAAGCCTCGTTGCGCTTCCCGGGGAAAGAGACGATGGAGACGCGCGTGTTTGGGCGGCTCTCGGCCTGGCAGAACTGGATTTTCATTCGTCCGAATGCGGTGGGTGAGGACGGTGCCTTGAAACTTTTCGGCACGGGCAAGAAAGCCAAGTTCGACTGGAAGAGGGTGTAACCCCCCGAAGCGCCTGCGGCGCCTCCCCCCAGGGGGCGCCACCTGCGGCCCGGCAAAGCCGGTTCCGCGCTGGCACTGGTACTGACATTGCTGCTGCCGCCTCGCAACTTATTTGATGGAAGAACGCCATGAGCTCAATAGATCTGCAAGCCCTCATCCCCAACAACGTCCACCTGGGCGAAAACCGCCAGCTCCAGCGCGCGCTGGAGCACTGGCAACCCGCCTTTCTGAACTGGTGGGACGAAATGGGTCCCAGCGACTTCAAGGCCAAGGAAGTCTATTTGCGCACTGCTGTCGGCGTGGATGCATCAGGCTGGGCCAGCTACGGCTACACGCCCATGCCYGATTACCGCTGGGGCATCTTTTTGGCTGACAAGGAAGAGGGTCGCAAGATTGGCTTTGGCGACCACATGGGTGAAGACGTCTGGCAGGACGTGCCCGGCGAATACCGCTCGACCTTCCGCCGTCTGATCGTGACGCAGGGCGACACCGAGCCGGCGTCTGTCGAGCAACAGCGCCTCTTGGGCCACACCGCGCCGTCGCTGTATGACCTGCGCAATCTTTTCCAGGTCAACGTCGAGGAAGGCCGACACCTCTGGGCCATGGTGTATTTGCTGCATGCGCACTTCGGCCGCGATGGCCGCGAAGAAGCGGAAGAGCTCTTGATGCGCCACAGCGGCGATGCCGACAAGCCGCGAATCCTGGGCACTTTCAACGAGCCCATGGACAACTGGCTGAGCTTTTTCATGTTCACCTACTTCACCGACCGCGACGGCAAGTTCCAGCTCAAGTCATTCGCAGAATCCGCCTTTGACCCGCTGGCGCGTACCACGCGCTTCATGCTGACCGAGGAAGCCCACCACATGTTCGTGGGCGAGACCGGGGTTGGCCGTGTCATCAAACGCACGCTGGAAGTGATGAAAGAGCTGGACACCGACGACGTCGCCACACTGCGCAAAGCCGGTGTAATCGACCTGCCCACGGTGCAGAAATTCATGAACTTCTGGTTCACGTCGTCGTTGGACCTGTTCGGCTCGGAAGCGTCGTCGAACGCCGCCAACTACTTCAGCAACGGCATCAAGGGCCGGCCGGACGAAGCCAAGTTCGCCGACCACGTGGAACTCGAAACCGAGATGAGCATCGTGGTGCCGAACGGGCAGGGCGGTCTCAAAAACGAGACGATCTCGACCCGCAACGGCATGAATGAGATCACGCGCCTCGAGTACGTCAAGGACTGCAATGTCGGCGTGACGCGCTGGAACATGGGCATCAAGCGCGCGGGTGTGGATTTTGAGTTGACCCTGCCGTCCACACGTTTTCGCCGCGCGGTCGGCGCCTGGGCCGGTAATTTCACCGACCCGCAGGGCAACCCGATCAGCGCCGCCGATTTCGAAGCGAAAAAAGACCAGTGGCTGCCCACGCCGGCCGATACGGCATTTGTCAAAAGCCTGATGAACCGAGTTACCGAACCCGGCAAGATGGCCGCCTGGATCGCGCCGCCGGACCGCGGTATCAACGCCAACCCCTTGGAGTACGAATACGTCAAATTGTGAATATGGCCCCCACGGTCGCTCACTTCGTGTAGTTCCCTGCCCCCCGAGGGGCCGCTGCGCCTGCGGTCTGGCAAAGCCAGTCCCGCGGCCCCGGCTTGATTTGACGTGACCGCTTCACCAGCCTCAGGCGATATTTGCGCCGCGTTCTTTGAGTAAGTCCCGCAGTAGCGAGCGATGGCAACGCGCCTCGTTTTCGCAATAGCAGCCCATGGCGAAATTCGCCTGGTGTGACAGCGCCGCCAGCAGGTCCAGGTTGCGGCTGGCATCGGGTTCGTTCATTTCAGCCCGGTATTTTTTGCTGAAGGCTGCCCAGTCCTTGTCGGAGTTAACCGACTGGCCCAACTTCATGGTTTCCACGCTGGGCGCGAGGCTGGGGTACCAGACGTCATACCAGTCCTGCGAGGCGAACTCGGTTTTCGGCACGCCGCGCGGCGGTCTTCGCACCGTGCCTATGCGCAAACCTTCGTTGGCACTTCGCGCCGTGCCCAGCCTGACGATCCTGATGGCCATTACGGTCTCCTTTTTGGCGAACGGTTCAAGAACCCTGTTCTGGAACGACTCAGGGCGCGGCGGCGGTGCCCGGCTCAGGGGACTCAACGCGCGACATCTCCCGCATCTGGCGCGCGATCTCATCTTCGGCCATTGGCGCTTTCTCAGAAGCCACAGGGGCCGGCGTGTCCAGCCAATGCACCGCGGCCGGAAAGGCGAACACCACCACCGTGAGCGCCACCTGCACCAGCAGCATGGGCCATAGCGCGCCCAACAGGCGCCGGCTCGAAACGGCCGGCAGGCCCGAGCGGGCCCGGGCCATCAGCACGGCATAGCCCATGGGCGGTATCAGGAAACTCAGCTGCAGCACCAGCAGCAGCAACACTGCCGCCTGCTGGGCATCGCCCAGCCGCGCGATCAGCGCCGGCGCGACGATGGGCACGATGACAAAAATCATTTCGAACGCATCCAGCACCCAGGCGCACGAGGCCACCAGCAGCAGTACCAGGGCCGCCGTCACGCCCGGCGGTAGCGTGGAGCCCAGCAGCAGGCCGTTGAGCCAGCGGTCGGTGCCGAACACCCGGAAGACCAGGCTGAAGGTAGTGGCACCCACCAGGAGTGCAAACAGGGCACCGCTGAGCTTGAGCGTGTCGGCC
>NZ_JBFUAZ010000351.1:0-4399 GCF_056406035.1 Polaromonas sp. P1_E1_2
ACCTCTGGGTGGCCGACTCCGACGGTGAGGGCGCGCAGTCGGCCCTGACCAGCCCCGAACCCATTATTTCGCCCGCCTGGTCACCTAACGGCTCCCAACTGGCTTATGTGTCGTTTGAGTCGCGCAAGCCGGTGATCTACGCACACGACGTGGCATCCGGCAAGCGACGCCTGCTGGCCAACTTTCGAGGCTCCAACAGCGCGCCCGCATGGTCGCCGGACGGCAAACAGTTGGTGGCGACGCTGAGCCGCGACGGTGGTTCGCAGCTTTATGCGATCGGCCTCAATGGGGGCGAGCCCAAACGGCTGACTCAATCTTCCAGCATAGACACCGAGCCTGCCTTCTCGCCCGATGGTCGCTACATCTATTTCGTGAGCGACCGCGGCGGCGCGCCGCAAATCTACCGCATGAGCCCCAATGGTGGCAATGCCGAGCGGGTCACCTTTACCGGGACCTACAACATCTCCCCGGCGCTCAGCCCTGACGGTCGATGGCTGGCCTATGTTTCCCGGGTGGGCGGCGCCTTCAAGCTGCACGTCATGGAACTTGCCAGCGGTACGGTCACTCCAATCACCGAAACCACGGCCGATGAAAGTCCGAGCTTTGCACCCAACAGCCGATTGATTGTGTATGCCACCCAGCAGCAGGGCAGGGAAGCCCTGATGACTACAACGCTGGACGGCAAGATCAAGGCAAGACTGTCCGGGGCAAGCGGTGACATCCGGGAACCCGATTGGGGCCCTTTCCAGCGGTGACCGGCAACACCCGGCATTATTTTTGTTTTCCATACGGCCTATTTTTTTGTAGAGGTACTTCATGAAACGCACCGTTTTTTCAATCATCTTCTCCCTTGTCCTGGCGGCCACGCTGGCAGCCTGCGGTTCCGGCGTCAAGCTGAACGACGTGCCGGTCGAGGATCGCACCGGCACGACCCAGCAAGGCGGTACACCAGGCGCGACTGGCCGTGCTGTTGCGCCGGTACAGGTTGAAGGCGCCGATGCCTCGTTGGCGGGCCCTGCCAATACCACCAAGGTCATCTACTTTGACTTCGACAGCTACGTGGTCAAGCCCGAGTTCCAGGGAGCAATCGAGGCCCATGCCAAATACCTGACGGCCAACAAGGGCCGCAAGATGGCTATTGAAGGCCATACCGACGAGCGCGGCGGCCGCGAGTACAACCTGGCTCTGGGCCAACGGYGCGCTGAGGCAGTTCGCCGCGCGCTGGGCTTGCTGGGCGTGGCTGATCCGCAAGTCGAGGCCGTGAGCTTCGGCAAGGAAAAGCCGGCAGCTACGGGCTCTGATGAGGACTCCATGGCGAAGAATCGCCGCGCTGAACTCAACTACCGTTAAACGGGGCCCGAACCGTGAACATGTTTCGGTATGCCGCGGTAGCCGCGGCCTGCGTGCTGGCGTTCAATGCAAACGCCGGCCTGTTTGAAGACGATGAGGCCCGCCGGGCGATCCTCGATTTGCGGCAAAAGGTCGATGCGTCGCAGCTGCGCATGGCCGATGACGTGCGGAAAAACACGGAAGACAACGCTCAGTTGCGCCGCAGCGTACTCGACCTGTCCAATCAGATTGAGGCACTGCGCAGCGAAGTCGCCAACCTGCGTGGGCAGAACGAAAACCTGACGCGCAGCGTGGCCGAGATGCAGCGCACCCAGAAAGACCTGACGACAGGCGTGGACGAGCGTCTGCGCAAGTTCGAGCCCGGCAAAGTCAATGTGGACGGCARGGAATTTGTGGCCGAGCCCGCTGAAAAACAGGAGTTCGAAACCGCACTGGCCACGCTTCGCAAGGGCGACTTCGCAGCAGCGCAGACGAGCTTCCTGGGCTTCCTGAAGCGTTATCCGCAAACCGGTTACCGGACATCGTCCCTGTTCTGGCTGGGCAATGCGCAGTACGCCCTGCGCAACTACCGCGACGCGGTGACTAATTTCCGCTCGCTCGTGACGGCTGAACCCGATCATATGCGCGCGCCGGAGGCCATGCTTTCGCTGGCCAACTGCCAGGTGGAACTCAAGGACACCAAGTCGGCCCGCAAGACGCTGGAGGACCTGGTCAAGACCTATCCCCAGGCCGAGGCGGCTTCCGTCGCCAAGGAACGGCTGGCCAAGCTGAAGTAAGCCGCACCTCGGGCAGGCTATCCGGCTGGCCCGGGGGCAAAGATCATTCGCCCCTAAAATCGGGCGATGGACATCTCCGCACTCAATAGTCTCACGGCCCAGGTTCTATGGGCCGGTTTTATTCTCGCCATGGTTTTTGGCGCGATTGCCCAGCGAACGCACTTCTGCACCATGGGCGCCGTCAGCGACATCGTGAACATGGGTGACTGGACCCGTATGCGCATGTGGGGAATGGCGATTGGTGTAGCCATGATCGGGTTTTTCACCATGRCCGCGGCCGGTGTGATTGATCCATCCAAGACCTTGTATGCCTCCAACCGTTTTATCTGGCTTTCCGCATCGGTGGGCGGCGCGATGTTCGGTTTTGGCATGGTCCTGGCTTCAGGCTGCGGCAGCAAAACGCTGGTGCGTATTGGAGGGGGCAGCCTCAAGTCCGTCGTGGTATTTGCCGTGATGGGCATCGCAGCTTTTGCRACACTCAAAGGCATCACGGCTGTGGTCCGTGTGGCTACGGTCGACAAGATTGCCGTCGATTTCACGGCCAATGCGACCTTGCCCAACTGGGTGGCCGGCGCCATCGGTATCACACCCGCCGCCGCCGGYATCGGCCTGGCCATCCTCATCGGGTTGGGCCTTATCGTCTGGGCGCTGTTCGGCCAGGACTTCCGTCGCTTTGATAACCTGCTTGCAGGTCTGGGCATTGGCGGCGTCATTGCGGCCATGTGGTGGGTCAGCGGGCGCCTGGGCTATGTGGCCGAACATCCGGAGACGTTGCAGGAAGCCTTTCTCGCCACCAACTCGGGCCGCGCCGAGGCGCTGAGTTTTGTCTCGCCCGTGGCTTACACCGTAGACTGGCTCATGTTTTTCAGCGACAAGAGCAAGGTGCTCACGCTGGGCATCGTGTCGGTGTTCGGTGTGGTGGTTGGTTCGGCCGTCTACGCCGTGCTGTCGCGCAGTTTCCGCTGGGAAGGTTTTCGTGACGCGGAAGACACTGCCAATCACCTGGTGGGAGCCACATTGATGGGCGTAGGCGGCGTCTGCGCCATGGGTTGTACCGTGGGACAGGGCTTGTCGGGCATCTCGACCCTGAGCGCGACCAGCTTTGTGGCGCTGGCTGCCATTCTCGCGGGCTGCGTGGCGGGATTGAAGTACCAGATCTGGCGGCTGGAACGTTCTGCCTGAGCACGTCCCGGCAACGATCCGCATTTCCAATGACATCCCTCATCGAAGAACTTCCCGCCGACTTGGAGCGCCGGTTCGGCGGCCTGGCGCGCCTTTACGGCGCGGCGGGGGCGCAGCGCATACGCCGGGCGCACGTTGTGGTGGTGGGCCTGGGCGGCGTGGGTTCCTGGGCGGCCGAGGCCGCGGCCCGCAGCGGCGTGGCCCGCCTGACCCTGATCGACCTCGATCACATCGCCGAATCGAACATCAACCGCCAGGTCCATGCGCTGGACAGCACGCTGGGGCAGGCCAAGGTGCAGGCCATGCGCGAACGCATCGCGCAGATTCACCCGGGCTGCCGCGTGGACGGCATCGAGGAATTTGTCGACGCCGCCAACTGGCCGGGCATCCTGGGCCTCGAAGAGGGCTTTGACCGCAAGCAGCTGGCCGTCATCGACGCCTGCGACCAGGTGAAAGCCAAAACCGCCATGGCAGCTTGGGCGATTGCCAACAAGGTGAATCTGGTCAGTGTAGGCGCCGCGGGCGGCAAGCGGCTGGCGCACCGCGTGGACATCGACGACCTGTCGCTGGTCACGCACGACCCCTTGCTGGCGCAGTTGCGTTACCGGCTGCGCAAGGAGCACGGCGGCGCACGCAAAGGCAAGATAGGTGTAGCCTGTGTCTTCAGCCGCGAGGCTGTGCTGCAGCCCGATGCCGCAGACCAAAGCGACGGCAGTCTGAACTGCCACGGCTATGGATCGGTCGTCAGCGTGACCTCGACCTTCGGCCTATGCGCGGCCGGCTGGGCACTCGACAAAATTGCGGCCTGAGTTTTTGCGAAGGCTTAAAAAATCACGCTATAATTCAAGGCTTTGCTGCCCTCGAAGCAGCAAATACCGGGATGTATCGCAAGATACGTTCTTGGGACCATAGCTCAGTTGGTAGAGCAGCGGACTTTTAATCCGTTTGTCGTGGGTTCGACCCCCGCTGGTCCCACCAGAATTTCCGGGTTCTTAGCTCAGTTGGTAGAGCAGCGGACTCTTAATCCGTAGGTCGACAGTTCGAATCTGTCAGAACCCACCAAGTACATCAAGGACTTAGCCGCAAGGCTA
>NZ_JBFUAZ010000352.1:0-4396 GCF_056406035.1 Polaromonas sp. P1_E1_2
GCTCGGTCTTCAAGGTCTGGTTTTCAAAAGCCACGGCTCAGCGGACGCCTTTGCTTTTGAGACGGCGCTGAATCGGGCTTATGATGCGGCTCGGAACAATTTGCTTGAGAGAGTGCGCGAACGCATAGCCCATGCGGCCCCTTTGCTGGTGGCAGCGCAGGCGGCGCCCCCTGCTGGTGCGCCTGTCGACACCTCCTCAATGCCAGTTGACTCAGCAGTCTCAACACCGGCCACTTATTAATGACCCGTTACTCACGCATCACCGGCACCGGTAGTTATTTGCCGCCGCGCCGACTGACCAATGCCGAATTGGCCGCCGACCTGGCGACCCGGGGTGTAGAAACCTCCGATGAATGGATTGTGGAGCGCACCGGCATCCGGGCCCGCCACTTTGCCGCGTCCGACGTGACCAGCAGCGACCTGGGTGTAGAAGCCGCCAAAAATGCCCTGCAGGCCGCGGGTCTGCAGGCTGCCGATATCGACCTCATCATCGTGGCGACCTCGACCCCGGACATGGTGTTTCCCTCGGCAGCCTGCATTTTGCAGAACAAACTGGGCATCGCCGGTTGCCCGGCCTTTGACGTGCAAGCTGTGTGCAGCGGGTTCGTCTATGCATTGACCGTGGCCGACGCCATGATCCGCACCGGTTCGGCCAGCAAAGCGCTGGTGATCGGCGCTGAAGTGTTCTCGCGCATCCTGGACTTTTCAGACCGGACCACCTGTGTGCTTTTTGGCGATGGCGCCGGCGCCGTGGTGCTCGAAACCTCGGACACGCCCGGCATTCTTGCCAGCGACCTGCATGCCGACGGCAGGCATGTCGGCATCCTGTGTGTGCCGGGCAATGTCTCGGGTGGTCAGATCCTGGGCGACCCCTTGCTCAAGATGGACGGTCAGGCGGTGTTCAAGCTGGCTGTGGGTGTGCTCGAAAGCGCCGCGCGCGCTACGCTGGCAAAAGCCAACATGACCGATGCCGACATCGACTGGCTGATTCCACACCAGGCCAATATCCGCATCATGCAGAGCACGGCCAAGAAACTGAAGATGCCACTCGAGAAGCTGATTGTCACCGTCGACCAGCATGGAAACACCTCCGCGGCTTCTATCCCGCTCGCGCTGGATGTGGCCGTGCGCAGCGGCAAGATCCAAAAAGGCGACACACTCATGCTCGAAGGTGTGGGCGGCGGCTTTACCTGGGGTGCGGTGCTTCTCAACTATTGAGTGGCTCCCACCCATCTGCCAGGCTTTCACAGACAGGTGGGCATTTGAATTTCAGACCGTCCGGTGCATGGGATCGCCTTGCAGCAGCCTTGCTGGTGCTGGCTTTCGTCCTGGCTGGGTGGAAAATCCTGCAGCGCCCACCGGCCACCCCTTTTGCGGCATTGCCGTCCAGCCCTTCAGCTGATGCCGTCAAGTCCTTGCCTCGCGCGGGCTTGCCGGCACAGCAACTTTCGCCGGACGGCCGCTTTCGTTTTGATGCGCAATTTGTCTCATCTTCTCCCGGCCAGGCTGTGCATGCAGCTTCCCTCGTGGAGTTGCGCGATGGTCGCTTGCGCGCGGTCTGGTTTTCGGGCTCGCGCGAAGGCGCGGGGGATGTCACCATCCAGACCGCGGTGATGGACCCCGCCAGTCTGCGCTGGAGCGCGGAAAGCACGCTGTTCAACCGTCAAACACTTCAGCAGGGCCTGTGGCGCTATGTCAAGAAACTGGGCAATCCGGTGATCGCCCGCGCGCCCGATGGTTCACTCTGCCTGTGGATGGTCAACGTTTCGTTGGGCGGATGGGCGGGCAGCTCTATCAGCTGGGCGCGTTCCACGGATGAAGGCGCGACCTGGAGCATGCCACGCCGCCTGGTGACGTCGCCCTTCCTGAACATCAGTACGCTGGTCAAAGGAGCACCCGTCAGCTTTGAAAGCGGCGAGACCGGCTTGCCGGTGTACCACGAGTTCGTCACCAAATTCGGAGAAGTGCTGCGTATCAACGCTCTGGGCCAGGTCGTCGACAAAGTTCGCGTTCCCGGTAGTCGCACCGGTCTGCAGCCGGTTGTGCTGGTTTCGGGGCCAGAGAAGGCGCAGGTCTACATGCGCTCAGGCAATGCCACGGCGCTGATGGCTTCAGATACCACGGATGCCGGCAAGACCTGGTCGCGCGCGCATGCAAGCACCTGGCCCAATCCGGACTCCGCTGTGGCCGGCGTCATGACGAACATCGGCACGCAATGGTTGGCCCTGAACCCGGCGCCCCGAAATCGCGAAATGCTGGCCTTGTTGCAAACGGCGGCGGGCGGCTCGTTTGACGGGCTAAGCCCATGGATCGTCGAATCGTCCGCCAACCCGCAGTTGCGCACGTCCCTCATCGACTATGAGCGCCTGCTGACTCAGGAGCTCAAAGCCCGCGGCGCCAGCGACGGCGAAGCCCAGTCCTATGTAGCCAGTGCCCGGCGCCAGTTGTGCGGAGACCAGAGCTGCTCCCAGGAATTTTCTTATCCTTACTTGCTGCAAACCCGCGACGGCTACCTGCATCTCGTCTATACCTGGCATCGCACGCGCATCAAGCACGTGCGGCTGGATCCCCTGCAAACCCTCCAGGCCGCGCAAGCGGCGACCGGCCATGCTTCCTCCGGCAAATGATCTGATCGCCTTGTTCGGCATCAACCTGGTGCTCAGCGCCGGGTGTCTGCGGCTGCTGAGCTGGCGGCATGGCGCCACGCTGTGGCGCAAGTTTGCTACTGCCGCGGTGTTTGTACTTCTGTGGTGCCCGGTGGGGCCGGCCCGTTTACCGCTCGTGGCCTATGTGCGCGGCATCAGCTCGGACCTGAGCATTTCTTTGGTGGCACTCGCCTGTCTTGGCATGTACCAGCGCCTGTCGGGCGTCCGCTTGACGGATACCCGCGAGTGCATGCTGGTGAGTGTTGTCCTTGCTGTGGGCGCATTGTTCTTGTACCCGTTGGCCCTGGGCTGGGGTGACTGGGATGCCTACCGGCTGGGCTGGGGTTCGCCAGTTCTCTGGGCGGTGCTTCTGGCGCTGTCGCTGGCATGCTGGGCCAGGGGATTTCGTTTGCTGCCCTTGCTGATCGCTCTGGCTTTACTGGCCTGGGCTGCGGGGTYGCTGGAGTCCACCAATTTGTGGGACTACCTGATAGACCCCTGGCTGGCCGTTGCGGCTATCTATCAGTGCGTCAAATCGGCTGTCGGATGGGGTTTTGCACGGCTGCGTGGTGCGCACAATGGCGCTATACCGTCGTCAGTCTGACAGACTGTGCTTCAAAAAATGACTGTTCATCTTCTTAAAATGCATGCGGATGCTTTTCAGCGATCCAAGAATTCGACCCATGGAGTAATCATTTGAAATCGTTTGCTATTGTTTTTCCCGGCCAGGGTTCGCAGTCGGTCGGCATGCTGGACGCCTGGGGCGACCATCCGGTGGTTGTGCAGGCGCTGGCCGAAGCTTCCGAGGCGCTTGGCGAGGATGTCGGCCGACTGATCAAGGACGGCCCCAAGGAGGCGCTGGCGCTGACCACGAACACGCAGCCTGTCATGCTGGTCGCCGGCGTGGCGGCTTACCGTGCCTGGATGGCCGAAACCGGTACCGCGCCGGCCGCGGTCGCGGGCCACTCGCTGGGTGAATACTCCGCTCTGGTGGCTTCAGGCGTGTTGACGCTCGCGCAAGCCGCACCGTTGGTGCGCTTTCGTGCGCAGGCCATGCAGGACGCAGTGCCGGTCGGTGTGGGCGCGATGGCGGCCATTCTGGGCATGGAAGCCTCCAAAGTGATTGAAGGCTGTGCCGAGGCCGCACGCAGCTTTGGGGCCAACACCACCGAAGTGGTCGAAGCCGTCAATTTCAACGACCCGATGCAGACTGTCATCGCGGGCAGCAAGGCTGCGGTTGAGAAAGCCTGCGAAGTGCTCAAGGCCAACGGTGCCAAGCGCGCCTTGCCCCTGCCGGTGTCGGCTCCCTTCCACTCCAGCCTGATGAAGCCCGCAGCCGAGAAGCTGCGCGAGAAGCTGGCCGCAGTCGAGTTCGCAGCGCCGAAGATCCCGGTCATCAACAACGTAGAGGTAGCCGTCGAGACTGACGCTGACCGCATTCGCGCGGCGCTGTACGGGCAGGCTTTCGGCCCCGTGCGTTGG
This sequence comes from Polaromonas sp. P1_E1_2, assembly GCF_056406035.1. Lineage (NCBI taxonomy): Bacteria > Pseudomonadati > Pseudomonadota > Betaproteobacteria > Burkholderiales > Comamonadaceae > Polaromonas > Polaromonas sp. P1_E1_2. The sequence goes on from NZ_JBFUAZ010000352.1 coordinate 4,128, forward strand.
GTGGAATGCGTGCAGGCCATCAAGGCACGCGGCCTCACGACGCTGGTCGAGTGCGGGCCTGGCAAGGTGCTGGCCGGCATGGCCAAAAGAATCGATCCCGAATTGACGGGTGTCCCCCTGTTTGATCCCGCCTCCCTGGCGGAAGTGAAGGAGTTACTGGCATGAGCGAAGTCAAGTTTGAAGGCCAGGTCGCACTGGTCACCGGCGCATCGCGCGGTATTGGCGCGGCCATTGCGCTGGAGCTGGCCCAAAAAGGCCTCAAAGTGAGA
>NZ_JBFUAZ010000353.1:0-4385 GCF_056406035.1 Polaromonas sp. P1_E1_2
GTGTGGCCTACATCCTGGCCTTCGGTTTTCTCTTGCTGGTTTCGCTGGCGATCTCGACTTTTCTGAGTCTTCTCTCAGGCTGGGCGGGCAGTTATTTGCCGATTGAGAAGATCGCCTGGGTCCTCAATGAGGTCGTGTCTTTCTGCTTTTGCGTGGTGCTCTTTGTGGCGCTCATGAAAATGAGCGTGGGCCCCAAGCCCGCTTTACGCTATCTGGTGATGGGGTCCGCCGCGGGGGCCATCCTGTTTGCGGTCGGCAAGCACCTGATGGCTTTTTATCTTTCGACCGCTGCGATTGTGTCGGCCTATGGCGCGGCGGGCTCACTGGTGGTGATCCTGATGTGGATTTACTTTTCGTCGGCTGTGCTGTTGCTGGCTGCAAGCATGGCMCGGGCCTGGGCGGATGAGGCAAGTGCCGCGCGGCAACCGGTTTAAGCCGACTTGCCGGCCTTGCCAGGTTTTTGCGCTTCTTCGCATTGCACACTGACCAGTTCAAACTCGCCGGGCGCCGCCCCCAATCTGGCCGCCGTCAGGCAGCCGCCCCACACGCAGCCGGTGTCGAGTGGCAAGGTGTTGTTGCGCAGGGTGGGTGTGCTGTTCTTGCTGCTGGCCAGCGTAGACCAGTGGCCAAACGCCACCGGCGTATCTGCTGTGGCCCGGCCGGGAACATCAAACCAGGGCAGGTGGCCTTCTGGCGCGCTGCCGGGGCCGTCGGTACTGCTGAAGTCCATCACGCCTTCGGGTGTGCAAAAACGCAGGCGCGTGAGCGCGTTCACGATGACCCGCAGCCTGTCGGCGCCCTGCAGGCTGTCGCTCCAGTGATCAGGCGTGTTGCCGTACATGGCCTGCAGAAAGTCCTTGAGATGGCTGCCGCGCAGCACCTGCTCCACCTCTGAGCCCAGCGCCACGGTTTGCGCCGCAGCCCATTGCGGCAGCACGCCCGCATGCACCATCAGCCACCCGTAGCGATGGATGGCCATGGCGCGGTGGCGCAGCCAGTCGAGCAGCGCGTGGCTGTCCTTGGCCTCGAGGATGTCCTGTACGGTGTCGCTGCGGCCCGGCTTGCGCACGCCTTGCCACACAGCCAGCAGGTGCAGGTCATGGTTGCCGAGCAGGCATTGCGCAGCGTCGCCCAATGCCGAGAGGCTGCGCAGCACCTGAAGGGAGCCGGGGCCGCGGTTGACCAGGTCGCCAAGGATGTAGAGAGTGTCGCGGCTGGGGGAGAAATCGATCCTGTCCAGCAATCGCTGAAAAGGTGCGTGGCAACCCTGCAGGTCGCCGATACAGTAAAGTGACATGTGTTTATTTTGCGCCAGGCCCCATGGACTTTTTCCTGATTGCTTTTCTGACCTTGCTCAACGGTGTGTTTGCCATGTCGGAGATGGCACTGGCTTCGAGCCGCAAAGCCCGGCTCTCGGCCATGGGCGAATCCGGCGACAAGGGCGCGCAGGCGGCGCTGGGGCTGCTGGACAACCCTACCCAGTTTCTTTCGTCGGTGCAGGTCGGCATCACCTCCATCGGCATGCTCAACGGCATTATTGGCGAGGCGGCTTTCAGCAGCGGCCTGGCAGCGTGGATCCAGACCTTCGGCGTGCGGCCGCGCGCGTCCGAGATTACTGCCACCGCGCTGGTAGTGACAGTCATCACCTTCATCACCATCGTCTTTGGCGAGCTGGTGCCCAAACGCATCGGGCAGCTCTACCCGGAAACCGTCGCACGCCTGGTTTCAAGGCCCATGATGTGGGTGGCGACGGGCTTCAAGCCCTTCGTCAGGCTGCTGTCCATCAGCACGCAGGCGGTACTCAAGCTGCTGCGTATCGACAACAGCGCCGGCCGGGCCGTCACTGAAGAAGAAATCGCAGCCAGCCTGGAGGAGGGCGTGGACGCCGGCCTGATTGAGGAACATGAACACCAGATGGTGCAAAACGTGTTTTTGCTGGATGACCGCCTGCTCACTTCACTGATGCTGCCGCGTTCCGACATCGAGTGGCTCGATGCTTCCGACACCATTGCCCAAGCCATCGACAAGGCCGGCGCCACCGGCCACTCCTGGTATCCCGTGTGCCGCGGCAGCCTCGATGACGTGGTGGGCGTGGTCAATGTGGCCAAGTTGCTCGCGCTGCGCGGCCAGATCCAGCCTGTGCCATCAACCCAGGGCGCAGGCGCAGTGCCTTCAGTGACCGACCGTATCGGCGCTTATGCAGTGCCGGCGGTCTTCGTGCCGGAAACGCTCACGGGCATGGAATTGCTGGAGCAGTTCCGGGCCCGCTCCACCCGCATTGTGTTTGTGGTCGATGAATACGGGGTTGTGCAGGGTCTCATGACGCCCATGGACATGCTGGAAGCCATCACCGGTGAATTGCRGCCCGGCGCGCAGATGGACGCGTGGGCGACCGAAAGGGAGGACGGCAGCTGGCTCATTGACGGTGTCATGCCTGTCTCCGAACTCAAGGCCCGTCTGGATATCAGGGAACTGCCAGAGGAAGGCCGGGGGCGTTACAACACGGTGGCCGGCCTGCTTCAAAGCGTTTCGGGGCGGTTGCTGAAAACCGCCGAGCGGGTGGAATGCGCGGGCTGGCGCTTCGAAGTTCTTGACCTTGATGGCAAGCGGATCGACAAGATCCTGGCCAGCCCCATCCCGGTCGATCCCAATATGTAAATATCTGTTTCTACCAGTAGACCACTTGGGTTGTATTGGCGGAACATATATGTGAAAAAAGGCCGCTTTTAGGTAGATTGGATTCAATATGAGTCGCGTTCACAACACCTTCATACGTAAATAGTTGTAACTTAACGGGGCTGTGTTTAAACTGAAAAAAAGTTAAGGCACTCATGTTTGATGTTTTTGTGTTGGCGCTCACTGCGACGGCGGTGTCTGCAATGGCGACGGGAGCAGCCTGCCACCATGGCTGGCTGGCGCGTTCCGCGCGCAAAAAACGGCGCCTTCCCGCGCATTGGCACCTGCAGCCAAGGCCACTGCTACTGGAGGCCGAACAGGACGTGTGGCATTGGCTTCAGCGGGCCTTTTTTGACCACCATGTCCTGATCAAAGTCCCTGTCATCCGCTTTGTCTCGCCGCGAACCGAAGCCGAAGGGCAGCGTTCCTTTGAATTGCTGAAAACCGTTTACTGCACTTTCACTGTATGCGCCGCGGATGGAACCGTCATTGGTTGCCTGGATGTTCCCGGTCCCCGTGGGCTCAAGGCCAGTAACCGCGACCTCAAGCGCAAGCTGTTTGAAGAATGCGGGATTGCCTACGCCGTCGTGCGTGCGAGCAACCTTCCCTCCCTGGAAGATGTTCGCGCGGCGTTCCTCGGAGAAATCGACCTGTCGGACGACGAACCCGCCGTGCTGGGCGAGCCTCCCTTGGCCTTGCCAGTTGAGGTGGATGCCGACGCCGATGCCATGGCCACCGTGCCCGATACCATGCGTGCAGCCAACGGAACCCTCCTGGAGGACGCGCCAAAAGTCGCCAGCATGGACATCGCGGCAGCCCGAAGCAGCCTGCAAGCCAAGCTGGAACGCAACCGCAGGATACGGTTCACCAATTTCGACCCGCTCAGTACCGGTTCAGGCATTGTTCATGACAATGCCGACCACAATTTTGCTGTGCAGTGGGAAGACTCTTTCATCACACCGGAAGAGCCGGATACGCCGAACGGCACCAACGCCTGAACGTTTAAAGCCGTAGCGGTGTTGCGGCCTTCAGGCTCTACTCAATTTGCTTTCGCGGTGTCAAACAATGCCTTCGTTTCCGCCGGCATCACGGTTGTCAGCGGTTTGCCGCCCGGTTTCATGGGTTTTAAAAACCATTGTTCATACCAGCCCTGCGCTGCGCCGCTGCGCATGGATTCCTTGATAGAGGCGTTCACCAGGTCACCCATGACTGCATCCCCCTTGCGGTAGGCGATGGCAATAGGTTCTACGGACAGGCGTTCGGGCAGGATCAGGTAATCGCCTGCATTGGGCAGGCTCGCCAATTGCGCGGCGAGCGCAACACCGTCGCGGGCGTACCCTGCCGCCCAGCCCAGTTGCAACTGTCCGAGGGCGGCATCCGCGTTGACTGCTTTGGCGTGTTGCCACTTCAATGAATGCTGCTGCGCGTAAAGATCCAGCGCGGGAACCACGGTGGTGCCGGCAATGCCCACAATGCTTTTGCCTTGCAGTTGGTCGAGTGCGCTGAGTTTGTCTTTGGTCCGCACCGCCACCTGGACAGCTTCGATAAAAATCGGTGTCGAGAAATCCATCCGCGTCCGGCGCTCCGGTGTGTCGGTCACGTTCTCGCACAGCAAATCGACACTGCCTTCAGACAGCAAGCGTGTGCGGGCGTCCACATACGTTTCGATATACCGTACCGGCAGGTTCGGCTTGCCGACAGCCTGGCGG
>NZ_JBFUAZ010000354.1:0-4383 GCF_056406035.1 Polaromonas sp. P1_E1_2
ACCGTGAGCCGTGCGACGCTCTCACGCGCTGGGTAAGCATTTAGCGTGCAGTTTCCCCATCTGGTTGCAATTTATCGCAGGCGATAAAAATGGTTTCAAATTAATGCAACCATTTTATTGCGCTTTTGAATTGGCTTGCGCATAATAAATGCAACCAGGAGATTGCATATATGACTTCATCAACCACATCGTCTTCATCTACAGACCGCATCGAACGCAGCACCTTGATCAACGCCCCCGTGTCACGGGTCTGGCGCGCGCTGGTGAACGCCGAAGAATTTGGCGGCTGGTTCGGCGTGGCGCTCAAGGGCAAAAACTTTATCGCCGGCCAGCAGGTGCAAGGCAACATCACCATTCCGGGCTACGAGCACGTGGTGTTTGACGTGCTCATTGAGCGCATTGAGCCCGAAAAGCTGTTCTCTTACCGCTGGCACCCCTACGCGGTAGACCCGGCCATCGACTATTCAAAAGAGCCCACCACGCTGGTCGAGTTCACGCTCAAAGACACCGGCAAGGGCACCCTGCTCAGCGTGGTGGAATCAGGCTTTGACAAGATTCCCGTAGCCCGGCGCGCAGAGGCCATCCGCATGAACACCGGCGGCTGGGAAGGCCAGATGGACAATATCCAGAAATATGTCACCTCGCACTAAAACCTCTGAAGTCTTGACCCCCCAGCCCGGCCCCGCAGGCGTCTTCGCCGCCCTGGGCGACGAAACCCGCCTGCGACTGGTGGCCGTGCTCTGCGTGGGCGGCGCCGTGTCAATTGCCCAGCTCACTACCACCACCGACATTACCCGCCAGGCCGTTACCAAGCACCTGCATGTGCTGGCCGACGCGGGGCTGGTGCATCACGTCAAAGTGGGGCGAGAGCGCCTGTGGCAGTTTGACCCACAGCAGCTCGACGAAGCCCGCCGCTCACTCGATTTGATCGCCCAGCAGTGGGACCAAGCCCTGGGCCGGCTGAAGGCCTCGCTCGAGGCAGAGGCATAGCCGCTTTGCAGAAGGAATGACGATGCCCCAGCACAAGATTTTCACAATGGCTTTTGCCAAGGTCTACCCGATGCTGGTTCAAAAAGCTGAGCGCAAAGGCCGCACCAAGGAAGAAGTCGACCAGATCATCTGCTGGCTAACCGGCTACGACCAAAAGGGGCTGGACAAACAAATCAAGCTGCAGAATGATTTCGAAACTTTCTTCGCCCAGGCCCCAGCCATGCATCCGAACGTGTCGCTGATCAAAGGCGTCGTATGCGGTGTTCGCGTAGAAGAGGTCGAAGACCCGCTGATGCAAAAAATACGCTGGCTGGACAAGCTGATTGACGAGCTTGCCAAAGGAAAGGCGATGGAGAAGATCCTGCGGTAGTAACTTCTGCGGCGTGTTGTCCCATTCCACCTTCTATTCCACTTGCTCTTGCGCCTCACGCCAGCTGCCCTGCGCCAGGCCCTGCAGCGCATAAGGGCCGATGGAAGCGCGAATCAGGCGCAAAGTCGGAAAGCCCACTGCGGCCGTCATGCGCCGCACCTGGCGGTTGCGCCCCTCGCGAATGCCCAGTTCCAGCCACGCCGTCGGAATCGCCTTGCGCACGCGCACAGGCGGCTCGCGCTCCCACAGGCCCGGTGGTGTGTCGATCAGCCGAGCGTTGGCGGGGCGCGTCATGCCGTCGTTGAGCTGCACGCCCTGGCGCAGTGCGGCCAGCGTGGCCTCGTCGGGAACGCCTTCGACCTGCACCCAGTAAATCTTTTCCATCTTGAAGCGCGGGTCACTGATGCGCGCCTGCAGCGCGCCATCGCTCGTCAGCAGCAGCAGGCCCTCGCTGTCCGCATCCAGCCGGCCGGCCACATACACCTCCGGCACGGCAATAAAGTCCTTCAGCCCGCGCCAGCGGCCTTCCGGCGTGAACTGGCTCAGCACGCCATAGGGCTTGTTGAAGCAAATCAGGCGTGGCGGCATGCCGATAGCGGTGGGCGGAATGAAGCTGGGGCTGGGCATGGGTGTCATTGGACCATGCCCCGGTAGCGGCACTGCGATAGCATCGCCGCATGAGTACCCAATACGAGAGCATCAAAACCGCCACGCTTTATACCGATGCCTTCGGGGTAGCCGCCCCCGCTTCGCCCGTGGAACGCAATGTGTGGCCGCGCAAGCCGGGTGTTTTTATCCGCGCGATAAAAGTCGATGAAGCCGAAGAAGCCGAAGAGGTTCAAGAGGCCAAAGACGCTGAACAGCCCGCGCGCGCGCTGCTTTCGCACGAGCTGGTGGCCGGGCAGTTTGGCCTGGTGCCGCGCTGGGTCAAGTCGGCGTCAGACGCCAAGCTGCGTTCGACCAAGCTGATCAATGCCCGCTCGGAAACCGTCACCACGTCCAGCAACTTCCGCGATGCCTGGCTGGCCGGGCAGCGCTGTATCGTGCCGATGATGGCCTTCATGGAAGACGATTGGCGCAGCGGCAAGGCCGTGCCCACGCGCATTGCCCGGGTAGATGGCCAACCCCTGGGTGTGGCGGGCCTGTGGGAGAGCTGGACAGGCGCGGATGGCGAAGTCATCGTCAGCTATACCCTGCTCACAGTGAATGCCAACAGCCACGCCCTGATGAGCCGATACCAGCAGCCCGGCAACGAAAAACGGATGCTGGCGATTCTGAACGAGGGCGCCTACGATGCCTGGCTCAGCGCCCGCACGGAAAAGGCCAGGGAGTTCATGCGGGCCTATCCGGCCAATTGGTTGACCGCCAACCCGGTTGAGAAAAGCCGCTGATCGCCACGCTAACCGGGTTAGAACGAAAATCTATTAGAAATGATGCTGTAGCCCTTGATGGGAAAGCGCGAGCAGCTATAAAAATAATAGCGAATTCAGTTTTCCGCCGACGAGTGCGTAGTTAATGTTTTGCTGACTGCTGTGATTTGGCCCAAACCAGCAGCAGGTTGTTGGCCGGCATAGCGTGCCGGGCTTGCAACAGTAGGCCGGCGCGCGCGGCTTCCTGCTCTACATCTTCCCTGTGTCTGATGCCCCAAGTGGGGTCTTGCGCGCGCAGGCTCTGGTCAAAGCTGAGGTTGCCTTCAGAGCTGGGTACACCGTCTTCCAGATAAGGCCCGTAGGTCACCAGCACACCACCCGGCGCCAGATGGCGTGCAGCGCCCTGCATCAACGCAGCGCAAGTCGCCCAGGGTGAGATGTGCAGCATGTTGGCGCAGTAGATCAGGTCGAATTGTTCGGCGCTCGGCAACCACTCGGATGCCATCACGTCGAGCACAAGGGGAGGGCGCACATTGCGCAAGCCCTGTTCGGTGATTCGCGCAGAGATGGAGTCCATCGAGGCAGGCATCGCATCGGTAGGCTGCCATGTCCATTGCGTTAGGGCTGCGGCGAACCAGGCTACGTGTTGGCCAGTGCCTGAAGCGATTTCTAGTGCGTTGCCGTGTGTGGGCAAGATTTCGCGCAGGACATCGAGGATGGGCTGCTTGTTGCGATCTGCGGCTGGGCTAAATTTGAGCAGAGGCATAGCATTGGAGTTCTGAAGTGCAACTCTATTAGGAGGTCGAGAATAGTCGGACGTCGTGGCCTAGGGCTCTGAGAGCCTTATTTGTGCGATTGTTTCTTGGTGGGAATTGATCGGGACGTGCCCAACCTAGTGCTTCGCCTAGTGTGCTGGGGCCAAAATGATCGAATCTCCAAAGTGGATCGGTAGTTACTGTCCATAGCCTCTCCGCAACGTCTTCTTGAGATGTACCCAAAACCAAGRATTGCAGAAGTTGCAAGATGGTGTGTTGTGAATCGTCTCGTGGCTGACTCCACAACCAAGCGGCCACCCGGTTAACTCGCTGGTCTATAACCTCCGTGTGCCCTTTAGGCAATCCGAGCTTAGCGTTCTTGATCTGGCGAGCGTGTGCTTTAAATGCGTGAACATTTTGAAAGGTAACCTGGAAATCATTGAGAGTCCATTGGTCGAGTTCTTTGAACTGTTGCTCCATAGATGGCGCAACAGTGCTGATAAATATATCTTCCCCGTAGGGTGCCTCCTTCAATGAGGCCCACCATCTGGCTGCGTTGAGCAAAGCCTCGGTGGGGTTCTCTCGATTTTTTATATACGACTGATTTACCAGTTCCACGCTTCTCCGACTTTCTTCTTCATCGCGCTCGTCTCTTACTTTCACATAATAGTAAGCGTGAAGAAATTGGTCGAAATGCACGGTGGGATTCGCGGATGAGGAAACCCACTTCGGCCGAAGTGTTGAATTGCACCGAAGTCTKACCCGAGTTTTCCATCGAATTTTGACCCACACTCTTTGTGAGCAGAAGGTGCTCACGATGTGGATAAGTTCTTGGTTTTCTCCTTTTTGGGCTGAGTCTGTGTGGATCTGCCTCAAAGTGCGCCGCTGTTTCCGCGAT
>NZ_JBFUAZ010000355.1:0-4375 GCF_056406035.1 Polaromonas sp. P1_E1_2
AGAAAAATGATCCCGGAGCCTCGTGGGCTCAGGTGGCCGGTGTGCGCCTGCCGGACAGGATTTGCAACTTGAACAGCATTGAAAGGCAAGATATGAGCAGAACCCGCGTGGTCGGCATTCTGGGCGGCATGGGTCCGGCTGCAGGTGCAGACTTTGCCCGATTGTTTGTCCAGGCCTGCGCGGACCATATGCGCTCGCTGAACATTCAGGTGTCTGACCAGGCCTTTCCCGAGCACTGGCTGGCGCAGGTGCCGGTGCCGGACCGCAGCAACGCGCTGGGTTCACCGGGGCCGGGCGGCCATCAGCCCCTGGATCCCATGTTGCAAGCAATGGGGAAACTCGCCGCGTTAGGTGCCACCACCGTCGCGGTGGCGTGCAACACGGCCCATGCGTGGCACGCCGAACTGCAGGAGCGCTTTCCCCAGCTTGAAGTGCTGCACGTGGCGCGTGAGGTCGCGCAAAACCTGGCTGGCCGCGGGGTAGGGCAAGTAGGTTTGCTGGCGACCGAGGGCACCTACCGGGCAGGGCTCTACGACCAGGCCCTGCGGCAGGCGGGTTTGCAATGCCACATTCCTTCCGTTGAAGAGCGTGAGCGCCTGATGCGCGGCATCTATGAGGGCGTGAAAGCCGGCAACATGGCTTTGGCGCGTGAGTGTTTTGCGGGCGTGGCCAGCGCGCTTGCCGGGCGGCACGGCCTTTCAGTGCTGGTTCTGGGTTGCACCGAGATTCCGCTGGCACTCAGCGCGGTGCCTGGCATGGATTCACTTGAGCTGGTGGACCCGGCGGCCCTGCTGGCGCGGGCGCTGGCGCAGCGAGCGTATGCCTGAGCGTTCATCACCATCCTGCATGGCTCAAAACAGCCAATTCTTGAATAAAATAGGCCTCTGACCCAATGGGAATGGGCGCGAGTAGCTACAAAAATGATAGCGAAAACGGGGCGGCTTCCCAGTCTCTCAATCGGCTGACGCGCTCCAGCGGTTGTCCCAGGCCTTGTCGAGYGTGCGGCGGTCGCGTTTGGTGGGGCGCCCATGCTCCAGGCTGCCGGCCGGATCGGCTGCCACCCGGCGCTGCTCGGCGGCCTCGGCTTTGAGGCGCAGGCTTTCTTCGGTTTCTTCGTAGAGCTGCTGGGCTACCGGGGCTGCGCCTCGCAGCTTGCTGATGCCGCGCACCATCAGGGTACGGGTGTAGGGGCCCTGTCGCAGTGTCACGGTGTCGCCGGATTTGACTTCACGCGCGGGCTTGGCTTCGATGCCGTTGATGCGCACGCGGCCCTTGTCAATTTCTTCCACGGCCAGGGCGCGGGTCTTGTAGAAGCGGGCGGCCCACAGCCACTTGTCGATTCGCAATTTGTCCATTGGGGCCTATTCTGTACCAAGGCATGGGGCGCTGTGTAGGATGGCGCCGCTTTTGGATCGTGAACAGGTTCTCACGTCGTGGGCAGGCGTACCGTGGCGTCCAGGCCCGTCACGCGGCCGTGCACGACGCGGTTTTCCAGCGAAATGCTGCCATGCATGGTTTCGGTGATCTCGCGGCAAATGGCCAGGCCCAGGCCGGAGCCGTGGCGCACGTTGCCTGCGGAAAAGGGCTGATAGAGCCGCGCCGACAACTCCGCCGACACCCCCGGCCCGCTGTCGCTGATGGTCATGGCGACAACGCGGGCGTCGCACACGATGCGCACCGCCAGCGTGCCGCCGGCCGGCGTGTGCTTGATGGCGTTGTGCAGCAGGTTGCGCGTGAGTTCGCCCAGCATCCATTCATGCGATGTGACGCGCGCCGGCACGGTTTCTATCTCGAAATCGATGTCTTTCTCGGCAATCAGGGGCGAGAGGTCCAGCGCCACAGAGCGCACCACCTGCGCCAGGTCGATGGCCTGCAGGTCAGCCTGCTGGCGCAATTGCTCCACCTTGGCCAGCGCCAGCATCTGGTTGGCCAGGACGGTGGCGCGGTCCACCGTCTGGTTGATTTCCGCCAACGCCTCACGGGCGTCCATGTCGCCGCGCAGCGCGGACTGCACCTGTACCTTGAGCACGGCCAGCGGCGTGCGCAGCTGGTGGGCCGCATCGCGCACAAAGCGCTTCTGGTTGTCCAGCAGGTGCTGCAGCCGGCCCATGACCTCGTTGGTGGCATCCACCAGCGGCAGAAGTTCGCGGGGTGCATCGGGCGCGGTAATCGCCGTCAGGTCGCCTTCGGGACGGGCCTGCAGCTCGGCGCTGAGGCGCCGTACGGGCCGGGTGGCGCGCTGCACCACGACGATCGCCACCAGGGCGATCACCGCCAGCAGCAGGGCCTGGCGCCACAGTGTGTCGAACAGGATTTTGCGGGCCAGTGTTTTGCGCAGTTCCAGGGTTTCGGCTACCTGAATCACCGCCATGGCGCGGCCTTTTGCACTGGCCACGGGCTGCAGCAGAACCGCGACCCGCACATCGTCGCCCATGAAGACGTCATCATAAAAATCCACCAGCGCCGAATAGGGCGGCCGTGCCGGAATGCGCCCGTGCCAGAACGGCAACTCCGAAAAACCGGACACCATGCTGCCGCCGAGGCTGGACACCCGGTAAAAAAGCCGGCTCTGGTTGTCAGCCTCAAAAGCTTCCAGCGCCGCATAGGGCACCGTGACGCGCAGCTCGGATTGCTCGTCGTAGCCCGTTACATCGAGCTGCTCGCCGATGGATTTGGCAGAAGCCAGCAGCGTACGGTCATAAGCCGTGTTCACCGCGCCCAATGCCTGCTGGTACAGGCTGAAGGTGTTGGCCACTACCAGCAGGCCCACCGGCAAAAGGATGCCGATGAGCAGGTATCTGCGCAGGGAGATGGCGCCTGCGCCGGGTTTGGTTTCGGGTGCTGCGGGGGGAACTGCCTGAATGTCCTGTCGCGGCTGCGGGGAGCTCATGCATCCACTTTCAACAAGTAGCCCAGGCCGCGCAGCGTGACCAGCGTGACGCCGGTTTGCGCCAGTTTCTTGCGCAGGCGGTACACCACCACTTCCACCGCCTCGTATTGCACGTCCGCCTCGCCGGGAAACACCAGCTCGAACAAACGCTCTTTGGACACTGCATGGCCGGGTTTGGCGATCAGGGCCTGCAACAGCGCCAGTTCACGGGGGGTCAGCTCCAGCACCTGGTCGCGGTGGTAGATGGCCCCGCTGTCTTTTTCATAGCGCAGCTCGCCCACGATCTGTGCGCCGGCATCGTTTTCCGCGGGAAGCGCGGTTGCCGCGCGCCGGCGGCTCAGGGCGCGCAGACGTGCTTCCAGTTCGTCCAGGTCGAAGGGTTTGGGCAGGTAGTCGTCGGCCCCGGTGTTCAGGCCCATGATGCGGTCACCTACCGTGCCGCGTGCGGTCAAAATTAGCACCGGTGTGGCCAGCCCCTTGAGGCGCGCCTGCTCCAGCACCTGCAAGCCGTCCATCCCGGGAAGGCTGAGGTCCAGCACCACCACATCGGGCTGGGTGTCCGTCCATTGCGCCAGCGCCAGGCGCCCGTCGGTGCAGCTGAAAACCTCCATGCCGCGGCGGCCCAGTGTCCGCTGCAGCGCAGCCTGCATCGACGCATCATCTTCGATCAGTAACAATTTCATGGGGGCAGAATGGGCTAGGACCTGAAAACAGGGTGTTAGCAGGCCCTAGACATTAGCACTTTCCCCAATGCTTCCGGACAGCCGTTTGACAGAAACGAAGCGCATGATAAGCCCGTGATCGGCTGGATGCCTTCGCCAGCCCGGCAAGCTCAACAATTTCACAATCCTATTTTCAAGGAGACACTCATGCGTCGCGATACCTTTCTTAAATCCCTGGCAGCCATGGCGGCTGCGGGCGCCTTGCCCCTGCCGGCTTTTGCCGCCGCCAACGTCAAGATGATGATTCCCGCCAATCCCGGCGGCGGATGGGACACCACGGGCCGTGCCCTGGGCAAAGCCCTGACGGACTCCAAGGCCGCCGATACCGTGACCTACGACAACAAGGGCGGCGCCGCCGGCGCATTGGGCCTGGCCCAGTTCGTCAACGGCTCCAAGGGCGACCCCAACGCACTGATGGTGATGGGTGCCGTCATGCTGGGCGGATTGATCACCGGCAAGCCGCCGGTCAGCCTGTCGCAAGCTCCCCCGATTGCACGCCTGTCCAGCGAATACAACGTGTTTGTGCTGCCCGCCAACTCGCCATTCAAATCCATGAAAGACGTGGTCGAGCAACTCAAGAAAGACCCCGGCAGTGTGAAATGGGGCGGCGGTTCGCGCGGCTCCACCGAGCACATCGCAGCGGCCATGATCGCGCAGAAGGTCGGCGCCGATCCCTCCAAGATCAACTATGTGGCTTTCCGCGGCGGCGGTGAAGCCACGGCAGCCATCCTGGGCGGCAACGTCACGGTGGGCGGCAGCGGCT
>NZ_JBFUAZ010000356.1:0-4373 GCF_056406035.1 Polaromonas sp. P1_E1_2
GTCACTGTCTGCCGACCAGGTACTGGACTTCCTGTCGCGGCTGGTCATGCCGGTGCAGGAGCAGCTCGAGCTGCCCTTGATGGAGGCTTTCGGGCGGGTGCTGGCCCAGGATGTGGTCTCGCCGTTTGACGTGCCGCCGCACGACAACTCGGCCATGGACGGATATGCCTTCGATGGTGGGCAGTTGGCTGCAGGCAAGGCGCTTGAGCTGCAGGTGGCCGACGGAACAGCGCTGGCAGGCAAGGCCTGGCAAGGCAGCGCCGGGCCAGGCCAGTGCGTCAAGATCATGACCGGCGCCATCATGCCCTCCGGCCTGGACACCGTGGTGCCACAGGAGTTTGTCACCCTGCACCAGGATGGCCAGGGCACACGCATCAGTATCCCGTCGGGTTTGCTCCAGCCCGGCGACAACCGCCGGCTGCGCGGCGAGGACCTCATGCAGGGCCGGCCGGCGCTATTAAAAGGTGAGCGTATTACGCCCGCCCGCCTTGGCCTGGCAGCCTCTTTGGGTCTTAAAACCTTGTCAACCTGGCGGTCGCTGCGGGTGGCTTACTTCTCCACCGGTGATGAGATTTTGTCGCTGGGCGAAACACCGCGCGAAGGCGCTGTGTACGACAGCAACCGCTACACCGTCTTCGGCATGCTCAGCCGGCTGGGCATCCAGGTGCTCGACATGGGCGTCGTGCGCGATGAGCCGGCACTTCTGGAGGCTGCATTCAAACGAGCGGCAGCCGAGGCCGACGCGGTCATCACGTCTGGCGGTGTCAGCGTGGGTGAAGCGGATTTCACCAAGGCCATGATGAAAAAGCTGGGCGACGTGGCCTTCTGGCGCATTGCGATGCGGCCCGGCCGGCCCATGGCCGTGGGACGGATTTCAATAGAGAAATCAGGCTCTATCCCAATAGGGACAAGCGCAAGCAGCTATGAAAATAGTAGCACTCAAAAAACGTTCCCAAACCCCGAGGGCGCCATTTTGTTTGGATTGCCCGGCAATCCGGTGGCGGTGATGGTGACGTTCCTGGCCTTTGTGCGCCCCGCCCTGCTCCAGATGATGGGCGCCAGCGCCGCGCCGGCGCCGTTGCTCAAGGCACGCAGCCTGGAGCCCATTCGCAAGAAACCGGGGCGCACCGAATACCAGCGCGGCTGGGTATCCACCGCGTCCGACGGCTCCCTGGAGGTCCGGACCACCGGCAGCCAGGGTTCGGGCGTGCTGCGCTCCATGGCCGAGGCCAACGGCCTGATGGTGCTTCACCATGCGCAAGGCAATGTCGCTGCAGGGGACATGGTTGACGTCCTCATGTTTGAGGGTGCCCTGTAAATCCCTTGAATCCTCGGCGCCGCCAGGCCCTGGTACTGCAACCCGAAAATATCGAAACATGAAAGCGCGTCTTCGCACCCATGGCTGCGTTGCAATCCTTGCGAAGGCGTTCAGCCTTCGTTACGGCTTGCGCCTTGCCCTGGGCGCGAATCCATCGCTTTCATTTTGTTTCGCTACTTGCGGGTTGCAGTACTAGTCGCTTCGGGGAGCCGGTAGCGGGGGCAGGTCCTCATAGCCGAAAAAATAGGGCACAACCCGAAAGCTCATCAGCAAGCCGCCGTTTTCCGGCGTTGCGTTCAGGCGTTCGTAGTCTTGCGCGGCCAGGTGCTGTATTTTTTCGGCATCGCGTTGCCGGCTGAAAACATCATGACGCCACTGATAGACCTCACTGAGTTTCTCCTCGTAGGTGTAGTGGTGGTCGTTGTCGTTGTAATAGTCGTCAAACCGGTTGCCGCCTAGGTAGATGGCATTGGAGCCTTCATACCCCGTTTTCTGGCTGGTGCGCTGGTCGGTGTTCAGAAAATAAGCCCAATCGCCCGGGATAAAGTTGCCGGCGGCAACACCACCCACCATGCGCAGGACCTTGCCTGGCCGTTCAAGCTCCAGCGGATCAAAATCCGTTTCAAAACTCCACATGCGGCCGGGTTCCAGGTCAACCAGTGGCTCACCGTCGGCCAGTAATCGCCGCTCCACGCCTTGCGCCCTGCCCACGTCCTTCTTGACGCGGCGGAAGTAATCCAGCGCACCCTGGGCAAACACCACCTTGGTCGCGGCGTAGCAGCCTATGTCGTATTTCCCCTGCTCAAAAAACATGTCGTTGAGAGCCTTGTGCAAGGGCATGCGCAGCCGGGGCGTTCCATTGATCCAGTAGCGGGCATTCCATCTGGCAGGGCCGCCCTCGGGCCACCCCCATTCCAGCACCTC
Organism: Polaromonas sp. P1_E1_2; assembly: GCF_056406035.1. Classification (NCBI taxonomy): domain Bacteria; kingdom Pseudomonadati; phylum Pseudomonadota; class Betaproteobacteria; order Burkholderiales; family Comamonadaceae; genus Polaromonas; species Polaromonas sp. P1_E1_2. The sequence goes on from NZ_JBFUAZ010000356.1 coordinate 2,243, forward strand.
TGCCCATATCACGGTGTTCTGGCGAATACCGACATGGTCGACCAGAGCCTGCACATCGCAGGCTTTTCCTCTGAATTCGGTCAATCGGCCCGGGTGCAACAGGGCCAACAGGATTTCTTTTTTGGAAACCGTCTTGAGCTTGCGTGTCTTGTTGTTTCTCACCGGCACCAGCACTACCTCGTCCTTGATCGCCAGCTCCGGGCGTTGCGCCAAAAACAGGGTGCTCACGGCCGCGCCTGAGCCCAGCAGGGAATACGTCATGGTGCCCCGCGGCTTGTCGACAGTTTCCTGAACCAGGCGGGCTGGAATGCCGAGCTGCTGGAGATATCGAAACATGTKGGGGCCGAGCCGCTCCAGCTGGGACGGTGAACAGAAGAACTGCACGCCATATGCGCCCGTTCCAGGCGCTTCCTGGGCTTGCGCAGAAGCCGTATGGGCCAGCGCAAGCAGGAACGGAATCAGGAAGAAAGAAGCAACTGTACGGATTCGGCCCGCTGGGTTTGCGGTCAAACCGGTTTTCTCATCAGCATGCCAGGGACCCGGCCTGGGGCAAGCGGTTCCTCACGATCATTTCGCCACGTACTCCGGGTGTTCAAGGTGTTCATCGGGTTGCTCCCTGGCAATGGCCTTGTTGGCCCCTGGGACCGCCTTGCGGGCAAACAGCGTGTACATCGTGGGCACCACAAACACAGTGAGCAAAGTGCCCAGCGACATGCCCCCCACGATAACCCAGCCGATCTGCGTGCGGCTTTCGGCACCCGCGCCCTTGGCCAGGGCCAGCGGCAAGGCTCCCAGCACCATGGCACCAGTCGTCATCATGATGGGGCGAAGGCGCTGCGACGACGCCTTGACCAGCGCGTCGATCATTTCCATGCCCTGCCCGCGCAACTGGTTGGTGAACTCCACAATCAGGATGCCGTGCTTGGTGATCAGGCCAACCAGCGTGATCAGACCAATTTGGGAATACACATTGAGAGAGCCGCCCGACCATTTGAGTGCCAGCAAGGCCCCGATCATGGACAGAGGCACCGACAGCATGATGACCAGCGGATCGATAAAACTTTCAAACTGCGCGGCCAGCACCAGGAAAATAAACACCAGTGCCAATACAAACACAATGGCCAATGCGCCCTGCGAGTTTCTGAACTCACGCGAGGTGCCGTTCAAGTCGGTGCTGTAGCCGGTCTTGAGCACCTTGGCGGCGGTCTGGTCCATGAACTTGAGCGCTTCGCCCAGCGAATAGTCGCCCGCCAGGCTGGCCGTGATCGACACCGAGCGGCGCTGGCCGAAATGGTTCAACTCGCGCGGGGAAACACTTTCACGCACCTTGACCAATGCCGACRGCGGAATCATTGCGTCGTTGCGGCCCCGCACATAAATGCGGTCGATGTCTTCAGGCGTTGTGCGGCCGCTGGCTTCGGTCTGCACGATCACGTCGTACTGCTCGGCATCGCGCTTGTAGCGCGTCACGTTGCGCCCGCCCAGCAGAGTCTCGATGGCCTTTGCGACAACCTGGATGCTGACGCCGAGGTCGGCCGCCTTGTCCCGCTCCACCTCAATGCGCAGTTCTGGCTTGTTCAGCCGCAGGTCTACGTCGGGCGAGACGATGCCAGGGTTTTTGGCGATCTCCTCCAGCATCTGGCGCACCACGGTGTTCAGGTTCTGGTAGCTGTCGGAGGTCTGGATCACAAAATTTAGCGGCCGTTCGCGAAAGCCCTGCCCAAGGGACGGCGGCGTGATCGGAAAGGCGGTAACGCCGGGCAGCGCATTGAATTTGGGCTGCAGCTCGCGTGCCATGTCGATGGTGGAGCGCGTACGCTTGTCCCAGTCAACAGTGCGGTACACCACGCTGGCCTGCGCCACCGTCGGGTTGCCCACGTTGGCAAAAATGCGGTCGAACTCGGGAAAGGGCTCACCCATTTTTTCCAGCGCCCTGGCATAGCGGTTGGTGTAGTCCAGCGTGGCGCCGTCAGGGGCATTGACGTTGGCCAGAATCACCCCGCGGTCTTCAATGGGCGAAAGCTCCTGCTTCATGCTCGGGAACACCAGCGCAATGGCCAGGGCACTGAGCACCATCACGCCGATGACAATCCAGCGGGCCTGCAAGGCCATGCCTTTGAGTCGCTGGGCA
>NZ_JBFUAZ010000357.1:0-4370 GCF_056406035.1 Polaromonas sp. P1_E1_2
CTTGATGGCCAGTTCGGCCAGTTTGCGGCCGTAATCGACGTGCTGGTTAAGCCAAAGCTCCAGCGTGGGCCGCACAAAGCTGGACACCAGCCGTACCGCGTCGCGTGAATTGAGGCGTTCCTTGATCTGGCCCTGGAACTGTGGATCGAGCACCTTGGCGCTCAGGACATAGCTGGCGCGGGCAAAAACGTCTTCCGGCAAGAGCTTGACCCCCTTGGGCAGCAGCGAATGCAGGTCGACAAAGCTCTTGACGGCATTGAAGAGGCCGTCGCGCAGGCCGCTTTCGTGCGTGCCGCCGGCGCTGGTGGGAATCAGGTTGACGTAGCTTTCGCGCACCGGCTGCCCCTCTTCGGTGAAGGCCACGCACCACTGCGCGCCCTCGCCTTCGGCAAAACTCTCGTGCGAAGCGTCGGCAAAACCTTCGCCCTCAAACATCGGGATCACCGGGTCGCCGGTTAGCGTCTGCATCAGGTAATCGCGCAGGCCGCCCTTGTAGAGCCAGGTTTGGGTATCTTTGGTTTTCTCGTTGGTCAGCGTTACCGTGACGCCGGGCATCAGCACCGCCTTGCTGCGCAGCAGGTGCGTGAGCTCGGCCATGGGCAGCGCGGCCGATTCAAAGTATTTGGAATCGGGCCAGGCGCGGACGGTGGTACCCGTCTTGCGGTCTCCATCGCCGTTTTTGCGCAGGTGCAGCTTTTCAATGACGTCACCGCCCGAGAACACCAGGTGGGCGACCATGCCTTCACGGTAAGAGGTGACTTCCAGCCGCTTGGACAGTGCATTGGTCACGCTCACGCCGACGCCGTGCAAGCCACCCGAGAAGCTGTAGGCGCCTCCCTTGCCTTTGTCAAATTTGCCGCCCGCGTGCAGCCGGGTATAGACGATCTCGATGACCGGTACCTTTTCTTCAGGGTGCAGGCCGAAAGGAACGCCTCGGCCGTCGTCGTCGACGCTCACCGAGCCGTCGGTGTGCAGCGTGACCTTGATCTTCTTGCCGTARCCGGCCAGGGCCTCGTCGGCGGAGTTGTCCAGCACTTCCTGGATGATGTGCAGGGGGTTGTCGGTGCGCGTATACATGCCCGGCCGTTGCTTGACGGGCTCCAGGCCCTTGAGCACGCGGATCGAGCCTTCGGAATATTCGGTGGGTAGTTTGTCAGCCATGGCAGATGAAAGAATTGCCGCAATTGTAGTCGGGGCCGGCAAAGTCACTGTATAAATATACAGCCAACCTGATTTGAGACAGGGAACGAAGTGCGGCCCGGGCAGTGTTCCGCCATTTTCGTTACAGTCGGCAAAGAGCCTTCCGGCCGCCTCAGGCCTTTCCTTTTTTTCGCCACTCGCGGCGACTCGCCCATGACCACCGAAACCAAAAAACTCTCCATGCTGCAGGTGCTGATCTGCGGCGCCACCATCGTCACGCTGTCCATGGGCATTCGCCACGGTTTTGGCCTCTGGCTGCAGCCCATCACGCAGGCGCAGGGCTGGACGCGCGAGACTTTTGCCTTTGCGCTGGCGGTGCAAAACCTGTCCTGGGGGGTGTTCGGCATTTTTGCCGGCATGGCGGCTGACCGCTTTGGCGCCTTCCGCGTGATCGTGGGCGGTGCCCTGCTGTACGGGCTGGGCCTGGTGGGCATGGCGCTGTCGCCCACCGGTTTCCTGTTCACCCTGACAGCCGGCGTGCTGATTGGTGCCGCGCAGGCCGGAACCACGTATGCCGTGATTTATGGCGTGATCGGGCGCAATATTTCGGCCGATAAACGCTCGTGGGCCATGGGCGTGGCCGCGGCGGCGGGCTCATTCGGCCAGTTCCTGATGGTGCCGACCGAAGGTTTCCTGATCAGCAGCCTGGGCTGGAAAGAGGCTTTACTGGTGCTGAGCGGCGCCGTGCTGCTGATTGCGCCGCTGGCATTGGGCCTGCGCGAAGGCGGTTTCACCGGCGGGCAGCCTGCCAAACGCGAGCAGACTATCCTTCAGGCGCTGCGCGAGGCTTTCAAGTACCCGAGCTTTCAATTGCTGATGGCGGGCTACTTTGTCTGCGGCTTCCAGGTGGTGTTCATCGGCGTCCACATGCCCAGCTACCTCAAGGACAAGGGCCTGTCGCCCCAAGTCGCAAGTTACGCGCTGGCGCTGATCGGCCTCTTTAATGTGTTCGGCACATACATTGCGGGCTCGCTGGGCCAGAAAATTGCCAAGCGCAAGATCCTGGCGACGATTTATCTCTCGCGCGCCATCGTGATCGCCGTGTTCCTGGCGGCACCGCTCAGCCCCTTGAGCGTCTACATCTTTGCCAGCCTGATGGGCCTGCTATGGCTGTCGACCATCCCGCCGACCAATGCCGTCGTGGCGCAGATCTTCGGCATCCAGCACTTGTCGATGCTGGGTGGCTTTATCTTCTTCAGCCACCAGATCGGCTCCTTCCTGGGCGTCTGGCTGGGCGGCTATTTATATGACCGCACGGGCAGCTACGACATCGTCTGGTACATCGCGATTGCATTGGGCGTGTTTGCCGCGCTGGTGAACCTGCCGGTTCGTGAATCACCGATTGCACGCGCGGCCGTGCCCCAAGGGGCCTGACGTGGCCAAAAGAATCGGCCTGTGGACGCTTGCGATCATCGCGTCGCTGGGGGTGTTTGCCCTCTACACACGGCCGGATTTCCTGTTCACACTCGCCAACCAGGTCTGGGCCTGCTTCTAGCGCAAGGCCCTGCCTGGGGGTTTTATGTGTGTTTTGGGCTGCGGCCCAATCAGGACGGGCGCAAGCAGCTATGAAAACAATAGTAATTACCGGAGCCTCAGACGGCATAGGCGCTGAAATGGCGCGGCAATTGGCCAAAACCCACGGCGCCGGCGTGGCGCTGGTGCTGGCCGCGCGCAATGAAGCACTGCTCAATGAGGTTGCGGGCCAATGCGTTGCCCACGGGGCACTGACCCTGGCCGTCAAAACCGATGTGTCGCAAGAGGACCAATGCCGCCAACTGGTGGCCGCCGCCATCGGCCGGTTCGGGCAAATCGATGCCTTGATCAACAACGCAGGCATGTCGGCGCAAGCCCTTTTTGAAGACGTCAAGGCCCAGGACCTGGCCTGGTACGAACAGTTAATGCGCATCAACCTCTGGGGCAGCGTCTGGTGCACCCATGCCGCACTGCCGTATTTAAAAGTGCGCCACGGCAGCATCGTGGCGGTCTCCAGCCTGGCAGGCCYGATCGGCGTGCCCGGCCGCACCGCCTACAGCGCCACCAAATTCGCCATGACGGGCTTCTTCGAGGCATTGCGGGCCGAGCTTAAAACGGCCGGTGTCAGCGTAACGACGGCCTACCCGGGCGTGGTCGCCACCCGCATCCGCCACCGTGGCTTCAACGCGGCCGGCGTGGCGGCAGGTGCCAGCGGCCTGAAAGAAGACGACGCCATGAGTGTCGAGGAATGCGCGCGGCTCATCCTTGAGGGCATGGAGCGCCGGGAACGCGAGGTGGTCATGACGGCCAAGGGCAAGCTGGGCCGCTGGCTCAAGCTGATCGCGCCGAGCCGGGTCGAGGCGATGGCGCACGCCGCGCTCAAAGATGACGTAAGACCCTACTGATGGAAAACAATGCGCATGGCACGGAACCACCCTCCGCCTGGGTGCAGCGCTGGTCGCACCTGGTGCCCCAGGGTGGCATGGTGCTGGACGTGGCCTGCGGCCATGGCCGCCACGCGCGCTGGTTTCATGAGAAAGAACATCCTCTGACCCTTGTAGACCGTGCGCAAGCAGCTATCGAATTCATAGCATCAGCTCTTCCCACACGCCCCGCCCAAACCGTTGAAGCCGTGGTGGCCGACATTGAGGAGGGTCCCTGGCCCTTTGAAGGACGACAGTTTGAGGCCGTCATCGTCACCAATTACCTGTGGCGCCCGCTCCTGCCCGCGCTGCTGGCCAGTCTGGCGCCGGGTGGCGTGCTGATTTACGAAACTTTTACGCAGGGCAATGAAACGGTGGGCAAACCCTCGCGCCCCGACTTTTTGCTGCGTCCCGGTGAATTGCTGCAGGTCTGCCAGGGCTTGAGAGTGRTGGCCTTCGAGGAGGGTTTTGAGGAGCGTCCGCCACGATTTGTCCAGCGCATCGCCGCCGTCCGCGAATCAGCCACCACTGCGGGTTTATCCGCCCCCCTTCATACCGCGGAGGGGGCTCCACCCCGCTATAGACTGACCTAGGCTCTGGGTAGAATGCAGGATTGGCCTTTTCCGGGGCCGGCTTGAAGCTGTTCAGGCCGGAACACCCCAGATACCTGCATGGCCGCGAACGTTTACAAGCAGAGCATGAAACCCATTACTGGCAGCATCGTTGCACTGGCAACGCCCTTGCACGAAGACGGCAGCGTAGATTACCCCACCC
>NZ_JBFUAZ010000358.1:0-4369 GCF_056406035.1 Polaromonas sp. P1_E1_2
GCTCGCTCATGCCGATGTCGTGATGCAGCTCCATCCCAGTGCCAAATATGGCTGTAGCCCAATAAGAATAAGCACGAGCAGCTATAAATTCAGTAGCAGGTTGAGTCTGCCCACACCAGAAAAAAAGCCCGCAGACCAAGGGCCTGCGGGCTTTTGGGGTCCATTGCCGCTCTGCTTCAAGAGGCTTTCCAGAAAATATAGTCGGCCTGGTAAGACGTTGTCAGCTTGTCGCCGAGGTCGGATTGCGTGCAGGCCTTGCTCAGGTCTTGCCCGCCCTTGGTCTTGATGCGCTGGATGTAGGTGATGTTTTGCAGGACGCCAGGCGTGGCGCCCGATGCACCGGTGGAAAGCTGGTTCGGCAGGTTGGTGGCGCCTATGCGGGGCGCCAGCGCCACCTGCGGGCCGACCACGCTGGAGCCGTCGATATGCGTCCAGGTGGCAGGCGGGCCGGAATATTTCGCGACGGTTTTGCCGGTGCGGTCCAGCAGGTCGGCCTCGGGCCTCACGAGAACCCAGCCGATGGTGCCGGCCGTGTCGGCGTTGGCCTTGCACTCGTAATGAAGCAGGCCGCTGGCGGTGGTTTCAAGCGCCACAACATGCCCGGGCGGCACCTTGACCGATGCATCCAGCGGGTCCTGCGTGTATTCCTTGGGAAGCGGCGCGACGCCGGAGCAGGCGGTGATCAGCGCGGCAGTGCCGGTGACCATGGCCAGCGTGACGGCAACGCTCTTGCTATAGGCCCAAAAGGTGTTGTGTGTGCTTTTCATGAAGRCTCCTCGGGTTGTTGTTTTGCCTGCTTGCCAGTAAAGCCCGCTGAAATGTAAACATCTGTAGGACGCCGCGCAGCCTCATTGCCAGCGCCTTGCCGGACCGTTTGCGGGTAAATGCGACAGCTCAGGCGATACGCCAAAAGACAGTCAGGCAACAAGCCCAAGCGGCAGCCAACCGCCCGTAAAAAAGCCCACAGCGCCGGCCTTGCGGCAAGCCTGCGGGCGTAAGACCAGCCCCGCCTGACTTCAGAGCTGGCGGCTCACCCTGGGAGATGCGGGTGAAGGGTATCGGGCGCCGGGAGAGTGCCTGTGCGAACCCCCTGCGCCTTCCTGCGCTTACATCGCCTTGTAGAAGATGTAGCCGGCCTGGTACTTCACGACCTGTTTGGCGCCCATGTTGCCGGCGGCGCAAGGCATGGCGGGTGCAACGCCGCCCTGGGTGTCCACGCGCTGGATGTAGGTCACGCCGCTCATGGCGCCGCTGCCCATGGCCGGGTTGCCCTTGACGAGCTGCAAAGGGATGTTGCCCATGCCGCCGGGGGCGACCGCGATTTGCGTTGCTGTCAGCTTGGAGCCGTCCATGCTTTCCCAGGTGGCCGGCGGTCCGTAGTATTTGCCGACCTGCTTGCCACTGCGGTCATTGAGCTTCGCGTCGGGGCCGACAAAGACCCATTCAAACTGGCCGGCCATGTCTTTTTTGGCATTGCACTGGTAAGTGATGTCGCCCACGCCGACGGTCTCCATCGCGACCTTGTTGYCGGCCGGCACCTGCACGGCAGCCGGCAGGCCGGCCTGCGAGTAGGTGGGCATCATGGGCGACATGCTGCCGCAGGCGGCGAGCAGGGACACGAGCAGAACTGAAGCTGAGGCGGTGGCTGTGCGTAAAGTCATTTTTGAACTCCTGGGTTTTTGTGAACCGGCCAGGCTGGCCGGTGGTGAACTAGGGCGGCCGGCCGTTGTTGTTGGCGATGTGGCGCCGGACGTCCCGTTGCTAGTACGGCGTAGCCAAGGCTATGGATTCAAAAGCAGGAAAGATGAGGCCTACTGTTGCTTGCTATCAAATTAGTAGCTGCTTGCGCAAGTTCCACTTGGGCTGGAGGCCGATTTGATGCATAACTCCCGCAGAGCCGGTTCTTCGGCGTATTCACCAGCGGGGGCCGCGGAACCGGCTTTGCCGGGCCGCAGGCGCCGTCCCCTTGAGGGGAGAACAGGCTACACGCAGTGAGCCTGGACAGGGGGAACCTCACTGCCCGAAGCGCGGGCCCTTGAGGAGAAAGTCGGCTTCCTCGGGCGTATCGGTACGCCCCAGCGCCGCGTTGCGGTAGGGGAAGCGTCCGAAGCGGGCGACGATGTCCCGGTGCTGGTGGGCGAAGTCAAGATTGCCGCGCAGGCGTTGCTTGAGTGAATCGGGCGCGTCGTCCACCAGCCGGGTGAAGCGCGCTACGCATTCATCTTGCAGCGCCAGGCTCTCGGCATGCATCAGCGGCATGTACAAAAAGATGCGCCCGGCCCAGGACAGCTGCAGGTCGGTTTGGGCGGCCAGCGCCTCCAGCACCAGTTGCTGGGCCCGCGTATCGCCGGCAAAGGCCTTGCCGGAGCCGCGAAAGACATTGCGTGTGAACTGGTCCAAAAGGATGACCAGCGCCAGGCGGTGAAGGGGCGGTTGCGCCCAGCCTTGCAGGCCGCCGTCCACGGCTGCCTCGACCTCAAGGCCGAAGCGCGTGCGGATGTCTTCGTCGAGTTCGGCGCCGCCGCCAAACCAGCGTTTGCCAAGGTCTTGCGTGGGCCAGTCTTTTTCGACGCCGTCGCCCAGCCAGAAGTCCAGGACTTCGGCGGGCGTGGCGTGGTGGCGGGCAGGCGCCGCGCCGGAAGATGCGCCAGGGAGTGCGCCTGGGAATGAGGTGGGCTCGGTCATGACGACCGAAAGCTTAGCCTACCAGCGGTCGGAGCGCAGCTGCAGGTCCCAAACACCCTTGCGGATCGAGTAAACGCCGACCACGCCGTAACGCTGCTCGCCTACCGAGTCCCACTTCATGGAGCCGGTAATCGGCGCGTAGCCGTCAAAGGTGCGCAGGGTTTCGGTGATCTTTTCAGGCTTGACCGAGTTGGCGCGCCGCATGGCGCCGGCCAGGATGTACATCGCGTCGTAGGTGTAGTGGCCGCCGTAAGCCGGCTCCCTTTTGAAGGTTTCCTGGTACTTGCTCAGGAAGGCCTTGCCGTTGACGAATTCCTTGGCGTCCAGGATGGGCGAAGTAGCGTAGATTCCCTTGACTGTGTCGCTGCCCTTGAGCATGTCGGTCGTCTTGATGGTGTCGCCGCCCAGGATGCTGATCTGCTGGTTGTAGTCGATCTTCTTGAGGGCATCAATCAGCGCGAGGATCTGGAAGTCGCCTTGCGTGGACACGACCACTTCGACATTGCCGTCCTTGATCTTGCCGGCCAGCTCGTCAAACTTGGTGGTCTTGTCGTCGGATGAATAGGTGACCACTACTGCCTTGCCGGCTTTCTTCAGCTCGACGGCCGCACCGGCGGCCAGGCCCTTGCCGTAGGTGGTGCCGTCATCGACGATGGCGAACTTGCTGGCGCTGAGCTGGTTGGCGGCAAAGGAGCCGATCGCGCGGGCCTGCAGGTTGTCGTTGGCCACCAGGCGGAAGGTGGTGGCCAGGCCCAGCTCGGTGAACTTGGGGTTGGTCGAGATGGCCAGCTGGGGAATGTTTTTGGCGGCATAGACCGGTGCGGCCGGGATGCTGACGCCCGAATTGAGGTTGCCGATCACGGCGACCACGCCGGCGTCGACGAGCTGCTGCGCGACTTCCACACCGGTTTTTGGATCAGACCGGTCGTCCATGGCCACGATTTCAATCTTGACCGTCTTGCCCTTGATCTGGAAGCCCTCCTTGTTGATCTCGTCCACGGCCATCTTCACGCCGTTGTGCAAGTCCTGGCCGAGCGCGGCGAGGTTCCCCGACAGCGGTTGGGCAACGCCGATCTTGATGGTGTCTGGTGGGTTGTCACAGCCCGAGAGCAGGGCACTGGCTACGGCAATGGCGGTCAGGCCGACCAGGGCATGGCGGCGGGATGTGAAGCTGTTCATCGTGAGAACCTTGGTGGTAATGTTGGTGTAACTGAATGTATATTTCACCTTCATGAAGCGGTAGTGGGGTTCACCCCTCAGCGAATGAATGTACGAGTAGATAAGTTTTACTAATGATTCTTATTGGTTCGTTTCTGACTCAAAAACGCACCTGAAAGGATCGTTTTTTGTTCACTTCGATGCGTGACTGCCAGGCGTGCCTGTGGCCCGTCTCACAAACCCATCGCCGGGGAATTCAGGGAAGCAGGTGCCTGCGCAGGAAGCTGCTGATCTTCTGGTCCACCTGGGGAAGCTCGCTGCGGTCAAAGCCGGGCGGGTCCAGCAGCAGGTCTTTGGCCAGGGCTGACATGGCATCGGCCGGTGGCGGCGGCGACAGCAGCGCACCGTGGCCGCCGGTGGGCAGGTCGGCCAGGTGTTCGCAGCGCTTGCAGGCCGCAAGCACCACGTCGCTGTGAAAACGGGGCACCAGCCAGCGGTCTTGCCGGGCGGTCACCAGCCCGAGCGG
>NZ_JBFUAZ010000359.1:0-4367 GCF_056406035.1 Polaromonas sp. P1_E1_2
ACGTGAAGGAATTGCAGGCACTCGACACCTGGGCCAAAGAGCAGCTCAGCGCCGTCCCCGCCGCCAAACGCAAGGTCATCACCTCACACGACGCCTTCGGTTATTTCGGCGCGCACTACCAGGTCAGCTTCCTGGCGCCACAAGGAATTTCCACCGAAGCCGAACCCAGCGCCAAAGAAGTCGCCCAACTGATCCGGCAGATCCAGCGCGAAAAGATCAAGGCCGTGTTTTTTGAAAACATGAGCAACCCCAAGCTGCTCGCCCAACTGAGCAAGGACGCGGGTGTGACACCCGGCCCCGCGCTGTATGTCGACGCCCTGTCAAAAGCTGGTGGCCCAGCTGACACCTACCTCAAGCTGATGCGGCACAACGTGATGCAGCTGGTGGCGGGAATCAGGCTGAACTGAGCAGGAAATAAAACGGCTGAATCAGGAAAACCGCGCTGACATCAAACATTGCGAAACGCTGACAACATCAAGCGCACCACCGTCAAAACCGCCAGCTGGGCAAAAAGCCAGACCGCAAACAACAGACCTGTTGCACCCCATTTGATGTTGCAGTTTTCGCCCTGGACTGAATAATTTGCAGATACGCCGCGGGCCACATAAGCACAGAACTCTTCCTGCGGGTTGTGATCAAGCGCTCCGTAGCACATGAAAAAAGCCAGAGGCAGGGCCACTAAAAGCGGGATCAGCACCCATGACACCAAACGATCAACGGTGAAGTTCATTGCCAATCTCACTCATTTTTTGCTCTCGAAAATCTGGCCGTTTGCAGCGCGCCACGAATACGCGGATATCGACAGTCAAATGTGTTCAGTCGCGATAGGGTTCATTACTTCGCGGCGCATCCGGCAACTGTTCATCCAGCGACTGGCGGTAGCGGATGCAGCCGCGAAAGAACTGCGGCCAGTCAGGTACGACGGGCACAGGGTCGGTTCTCTCCGGCAGCAGCGCCCACAGCGCCGGATGATGCCAGCACAACTCGTGGCCCGTGCTGTCGCGGTGCTCGCGAATACCCTGGCGGAGTTTTTTGACTTCCACAATGAGTTGTTCACGCGACAAGCCTTCAAGATCGGTGTCCATGCTGCCTCCGTATTGAACATGAGATGTTCAGAGTGTGCGAACACCGACATCATAGGCACGACGGACCAACCGCACTCTGCCACCGGACGCCGATTGGGATCAGTCGTCGCGTCGCCCCGCAAGTCTTGCATAGGCAATGGCATCCGCCAGTTTTTCATAACGGTACTCACGAAACCCATACAGGCGTCCATCGAATGTGATGCCTAGCTCATGCATCAACGCTTCAGCACTCACTGGTGCTTGCACCGCATCGGGCAGTGGCGAAGGTTCTACCCCCACCTTGCTTGCAGCTGGCGATCTGCGCCGGCCGCGCATCAGATTAATGCCAATGGATGCCGCCACGCCAACTGCTCCCCAAACCATGAATGGCACGATCAGCTCCAGCAGTTGCGGCATCACCAGGATGAAGCTGCAACCTGCGTGGGGGCACGCGCGTTGCAGCCACGCGGACCAGGCAGCGTATCCCAATGCGATCCATCCAATCCAGAAAACTATGTGCATCACGGTCTTTCCAGCGCTTTTATTAGAAGTTAAGCCGCAAACCGAAGCTTGCCGCATGCTTGCGATTCCAACAAGGTTGAAGACAGGTGCATGGTTGCCAACTGCCCACGATCATAGGTTCGAAGCCAAACAACACCATCCCCCAAACGCATGAGGGACTCGCGCGAACAACGTTCTTGCCTCCGCCGAAACCGCTGTATAACCAAGCCATCAACGCCATCCACGTTTATCACCCCCAGAGGTGCACACCCCATGACTTCCACCCCTAGCCCCCACCCTACCCACCTGCGCAGCCACACCTTCCACGGCCTCGCCCCCGGTCCGCGCCTGCTGGTCACCGGCGCCGTACACGGCAATGAAACCTGCGGCACGCGCGCCATCACACAGCTGATGGAAGAAATCGACAACGGCAAGCTGGGCATTGAGCGCGGCACCGTGACTTTTGTGCCCGTGACCAACCCGCTAGCCTACCGGCTCAAGCAGCGCATGGGTGAGCGCAACCTCAACCGCAACATGGCGCCGAGTGCAATTCCGCAGGACTTTGAGGACCGCATCGCGAACGTGCTGTGCCCGCTGCTGGATGCGCATGACGTGTTGCTGGACCTGCACTCTTTTCACACGGGCGGTGCGCCGTTTGTGATGATCGGCCCGCAGAACAACACGGGGGCGCTGGAGCCCTTTGACCATGCCGCGGAAGAAATGCAACTGGCGCTGCACACCGGGCCGCACCGAATCGTGGAAGGCTGGCTGGAGACGTACGCCCGGGGCGTGCAGCGGCGCGCGGCAACGGCTGCGGGCGCTGCGGGGGGCGCCCGCGCGCAGACATTGGTGACCGACCCGAACTACGGCGTAGGCACGACCGAATACATGCGCTCACGCGGCGGCTACGGCGTGACGCTGGAGTGCGGCCAGCATGACGACCCGCAGGCGGTGCAGGTGGCGCGGCATGCAATTCAGCAGACGCTGGGCCTGCTGGGGCTGATTACCCAGAAACCCGCGCCGGTGCCGATGGCGCGCGAGATCCTGCGCCTCGTTGACGTGGTGGATCGCGAGCATGCCGGCGACACCTTCACGCGCGAGTGGCGCAGCTTCGACGCCGTGAAAGCCGGCGAGGCCATTGGCACGCGAAATGGCGGCGCACCTATTGCCGCGCCGGCGGACGGCTTTGTGGTGTTTCCGAATCCGCGGGGGGAAGTGGGCCAGGAGTGGTTTTATTTCGCGCAGCGGCGGGCTTGAGCCCGGATGGGCCGGGCCAGCRCCGTTGCGGGGTGGCTACGGCTTGCCGCAAGGTGCCGACATTGCTATCTATTTAATAGCTGCTTGCGCTCGCCCCTATTGGCTTGCAGGCCAATTTGATGGCTAAACGAAGGGCTTTTTTGCTTCAAAACGGGCTAAAACCCGTTTGAAAACCCGAAAAAATGATTTCAAACAGCCCCAACGGCCGGAAAACATGGTTTTTCAGCATTAAAAACGGCATCAGACCAATACTGACAAGCGCAATCAGCTATCTATTTGATAGCAAACTAACAGCACTCACGCTCCAACCCATTCAATCCTTCACACGTGACGCAAAGGTCTTGCGGAATTTGTCGACCTTGGGGCCGACCACGAACGCGCAGTAACCCTGGTTGGGGTTGTTCTCAAAATAGTCCTGGTGGTAGGACTCGGCGGGCCAGTAGTTTTCGAGCGGCAGCACTTCGGTGACGATGGGTTTGCCAAAGGTTTTGTCCTGGCTGACCTGACGGATGAAGTCGTCGATCTCCGCTTTCTGCTCAGGCGTTGAGTAATAGATGCCGCTGCGGTATTGCGTGCCGGCGTCGTTGCCCTGGCGGTTCAGGCTCGTCGGGTCGTGGATGACGAAGAAAATTTCGAGGATCTCGCGCAGCGTGATGTCGGCCGGGTCGTAGGTAAGTTTGACGACCTCGTTGCTGCCGGTGCGGCCCGTGCAGACCTCTTCATAGCTGGGCCGTGCGGCCTGGCCGTTGCTGTAACCCGACTCCACGTCGGTAACACCGCGCACCTTGACATACACCGCCTCGGTGCACCAGAAGCAGCCGCCGCCGAGCGTGATGGTTTGGGGGGAAGAAGGCATGGAAATCTCCGCTGAAATCCGTTGGTCGTACGGGGAGCGGCAATCTTACGCCGGGGCCCGCGGACCCGCGGAGAGGCCCACACATTGCCCCTGAAGCGAACTGGAAAGCRTCCGGTTCAGTCGCGCCGGCGCGGGCCTTTGGTGACGTGCTGGGGACCGACTGCACGGCGCATCAACCGCAGCAGGGCCAGCGCCAGAAGGCCGCCGGCCACGGCCAGGCCGAGCGAGCCCATGCTGAAGACCTTGTCGTTGGTGGCGCCCTTGCTGAGCAGGGCGGCCACGAAGTCGCCGCCGATGAAAGCGCCGAACATGCCGACGCCGAGGCTTTCGAGGATGAGGATTTTTTCGCGGGTGCCCGCGAGCAGGCAGGCGGCCCCGCCGAGAAGGGCACCCACCAAACACCAGATATACGGGTTGATGCCGTTCTCCTGAAGACTATGAACTGCCCCATGGTGACAGCTTTACGCCCCCAGCGGTGGACATATTTTTACCAAGGTCATTCGCCAGGGCACCTGGGCGGGATGGAATCCTCATGCCTTCGTCGCCGGGGCGATTGCGCGCACCGCCTTCACAAAAGCGGCCAGCGCCTGGTGGTCGCGTGCGGTTTTCCAGAGGCAGTGCGTTTCATAAGGTGTGGTGGCGGCATCCAGCGGCACAAAGGCCGCCCCCGCCATGGCCGACTGCCTGAG
>NZ_JBFUAZ010000360.1:0-4351 GCF_056406035.1 Polaromonas sp. P1_E1_2
GGCAAGATGGATTTCGACGTGGTGATTGCTTCCCCCGATGCGATGCGCATCGTGGGTACGCTGGGCCAGGTGCTCGGTCCCCGCGGCCTGATGCCTAACCCCAAGGTTGGCACCGTGACGCCTGACGTGGCGCAAGCCGTCAAGAACGCCAAAGCCGGCCAGGTTCAGTTCCGTGTCGACAAGGCCGGTATTGTTCATGGCACGATTGGCCGCCGCTCGTTCGACACCGCCAAGTTGCAAGGCAATCTGGCTGCACTGATCGACGCGTTGCAAAAAGCCAAACCGGCTTCGAGCAAGGGCGTGTATTTGAAGAAAGTTGCGGTTTCGTCAACGATGGGTGTGGGCGTTCGCGTCGACACGCAAACCATCGCAGCGTAATCGCAGAAATTTGGGCAACCCGCAGGGGTTGTTCAATGTGGTGGGCTGCCGGGGTTCGCTCCGGCAGGTCATCCAAGACCGTTGGCGTGGCAGGCTTTTTGGGCTTGCCGCTTAATCGAAAGACAGCCAACGCAGATGGCGGTCCCGCTGCAGATGGTTTTGCAAAGAATCTGAAACAGTTGGTCGCTGAACATGAGCGTGTTGAAGGGCGAGGGGGATGCAAGTCACCCGAACCTGACCACACATTTTTAAGGAGTAGACCTTGAGTCTCAACCGCAGTGAGAAACAAGCCGTCATTGATGAAGTGACTGGCCTCGCCGCTAAAGCTCAAACGCTCGTGATGGCGGAATACCGTGGTATCACGGTCGCTGACATGACCCGTCTGCGCAGCCAAGCCCGCGACAAAGGCGTGAACCTGAGTGTTCTGAAGAACACCCTGGCTCGCCGTGCCGTGGCAGGCAGTGCATTCGAAGTCGTGTCCGACCAGATGACCGGTCCRCTGATCTATGGCTTTTCCACGGATGCCGTGGCTGCTGCAAAAGTAGTCGCTGACTTCGCAAAAACCAATGACAAATTGGTGATTCGCGGTGGTGCATTTGGCGGTAAATCCCTGGACGTGAACGGCGTGAAGCAACTGGCCAACATTCCCTCCAAGGAAGTGTTGCTCGCCCAGTTGTGTGGCTTGCTGATGTCGCCTATGTCGCGTACGGCCGTTGTGCTGGGCGCCCTGGCGGCCAAAAAGGGCGGCGGCGCAGCCGATGCCCCCGCAGCAGCTGAAGCTGTAGCAGCGTAATTTGTACCCAACTTTTTAGGAAATTCAAAATGGCATTCGATAAAGACGCATTTTTGACCGCGCTGGATAGCATGACGGTCCTCGAACTCAACGAATTGGTGAAATCCATCGAAGAGAAATTTGGCGTGAGCGCAGCTGCGATGGCTGCTCCCGCTGCTGGCGGTGGCGGCGGTGCTGCTGCAGCTGCTGAAGAGAAGACCGACTTCAATGTCGTGCTGCTCGAAGCTGGCGCCAACAAGGTGTCGGTCATCAAGGCCGTTCGCGAAATCACCGGTCTGGGCCTGAAAGAAGCCAAGGACCTGGTTGACGGTGCTCCGAAGAACGTCAAGGAAGGCGCTCCAAAGGCTGACGCAGAAGCTGCGAAGAAGAAGCTCGAAGAAGCCGGCGCGAAAGTCGAACTCAAGTAATTCTTGGTGTTTGAGAAGGCTGGAAGACCGTAGTCGGGCTTCCAGCCTTTCGTGTTTCAAGGAACACACCGAAAAGCAGACTTAACCGTCTGCTTTCCAGTGTTTTCTGACCCCGACTGCAGAAAACGCCTTGGTTCGGGTGACGTGCAATGCGTCACCGTCCGCCATGGTTGGTAGTGGCCAACCACCAAGCTGCCTGAATACGTGGTGTATTCGGGCACGAGAGTCGCCAGAGCCCATCAACGCGGAGAACTCATGGCCTATTCCTACACCGAACGTAAACGCATCCGCAAAAGCTTCGGCAACCGCGAAAGCGTGTTGACTGTTCCCTATTTGCTGCAAATGCAGAAAGACGCGTACACAGCGTTCCTGCAAGCCGACCGTGCACCTCAAAAGCGCACCGTTGAAGGCCTGCAGGCAGCGTTTGAAAACGCTTTCCCCATCGTCTCGCACAATGGTTTTGTCGAGATGAAATTCATCGAGTACAACCTGGCCAAGCCGGCGTTTGACGTGCGTGAATGCCAGACCCGTGGACTCACTTTCGCCTCGGCCGTGCGCGCCAAGGTGCAGCTGATCATTTATGACCGCGAATCCTCCACATCGCAGTCCAAGGTGGTCAAGGAAGTCAAAGAGCAAGAGGTTTATATGGGCGAAGTGCCGCTCATGACCGACAAGGGCTCTTTTGTGATCAACGGGACCGAGCGCGTGATCGTGTCCCAGTTGCACCGTTCACCTGGCGTGTTTTTTGAACACGACAAGGGCAAGACCCACAGCTCGGGCAAACTCCTGTTTTCGGCCCGCATCATTCCCTACCGCGGTTCGTGGCTCGACTTCGAGTTCGACCCCAAAGACATCCTGTACTTCCGGGTTGACCGTCGTCGCAAGATGCCCGTCACGATTCTGCTCAAGGCCATTGGCCTGAACCCGGAATCCATCCTGGCCAATTTCTTTGTGTTCGACAATTTCCGCCTGATGGACAGCGGTGCACAGATGGAATTCGTGGCCGAGCGCATGCGCGGTGAAGTGGCCCGTTTCGACATTACCGACAAAAACGGCAAGGTCGTGGTCGCGAAAGACAAGCGCATCACCGTTCGCCATACCCGCGAGCTGGAGCAAAGTGGCACCACGACGATCAGCGTTCCCGAAGATTTCCTGATCGGCCGTGTGGTCGCCAAGAACATCGTTGATGCTGAGACCGGTGAGATCATCGCCAAGGCCAATGATGAACTGAGCGAAGTGCTGCTGAAAAAGCTGCGCGTTGCCGGTGTGCAGGATCTGCAGGTTTTGTATACCAATGAACTCGACCAGGGTTCGTACATTTCCCAGACCCTGCGCTCCGACGAAACCGCGGACGAATTTGCTGCGCGCGTCGCCATCTACCGCATGATGCGTCCCGGCGAGCCGCCCACCGAAGATGCCGTGCAGGCCCTGTTCCAGCGCTTGTTCTACAACCCGGATACCTACGATCTGTCCAAGGTCGGCCGCATGAAGTTCAACGCCCGCGTCGGCCGCGATTCTTCCACCGGCCCCATGGTCATGACCAACGAGGACATCCTTGCTGTCGTCAAAATCCTGGTGGATCTGCGCAACGGCAACGGCGAAGTCGATGACATTGACCACCTCGGCAACCGCCGCGTGCGTTGTGTCGGCGAACTCGCTGAAAACCAGTACCGTACTGGTCTGGCACGTATCGAAAAGGCCGTGAAAGAGCGCCTCGGCCAGGCCGAGCAAGAGCCGCTGATGCCGCACGACCTCATCAACAGCAAGCCGATTTCGGCTGCGCTGAAAGAGTTCTTCGGTGCATCGCAACTCTCGCAGTTCATGGACCAGACCAACCCGCTGGCCGAAATCACCCACAAGCGCCGTGTTTCGGCCCTTGGCCCGGGCGGTTTGACCCGCGAACGCGCCGGCTTTGAAGTGCGTGACGTGCACGTCACCCATTACGGACGCGTCTGCCCGATTGAAACGCCTGAAGGTCCGAACATCGGCCTGATCAACTCGCTGGCCCTGTATGCCCGCCTCAACGAATACGGTTTCATTGAAACGCCGTATCGCCGTGTGGTGGACGCCAAGATCACCGACCAGATCGACTACCTGTCGGCCATCGAAGAAGGCAAATACGTCATCGCCCAGGCCAACGCGGCTCTGGATGATGCAGGCAAGCTGACCGGTGACCTCGTGTCTGCCCGGGAAAACGGTGAGTCCGTCCTGGTGGGCGCAGAACGCGTCCAGTACATGGACGTGTCTCCTGCACAGATCGTCTCGGTGGCGGCTTCCCTGGTTCCGTTCCTGGAGCACGATGACGCCAACCGCGCTTTGATGGGCGCCAACATGTCCCGTCAGGCCGTGCCTGTACTTCGTCCCGAAAAGCCGCTGGTCGGCACGGGCATTGAGCGGGTTGCTGCGGTTGACTCCGGCACCGTGGTGACTGCCAACCGTGGCGGTGTGGTGGACTACGTTGATGCCACCCGCATCGTGGTGCGCGTGAATGATGCAGAAGCCCTCGCCGGCGAAGTCGGTGTGGACATCTACAATCTGATCAAGTACCAGCGTTCCAACCAGAACACCAACATCCACCAGCGTCCTATCGTCAAGATCGGCGACAAGCTGGCCAAGGGTGATGTGATTGCCGACGGTGCATCGACTGACCTGGGCGAAATCGCCATTGGCCAGAACATGCTGATCGCGTTCATGCCGTGGAACGGCTACAACTTCGAGGATTCGATCCTGATTTCCGAGCGCGTGGTGGCTGAAGACCGCTACACCTCGATTC
>NZ_JBFUAZ010000361.1:0-4351 GCF_056406035.1 Polaromonas sp. P1_E1_2
ATCCACTTGAGCACGGTAAATGCCGTAGCCGAAGTCGCAAGCAAGGCACCGACGCCCACGGCCGCCGCAAAGATGTGGACGAAGCAGCCAGCCGTAATGCCGAGGCCGGCAACAATGCCGGCGCGCGCGCCCGAGCGCAGTGAATTGGTCACGATATAAAGCACGTCCGGGCCCGGCGTCAGGTTCAGCAGCCAGCCAGCCGCGATGAAAAGCAACAGGTGTTGAAAGTCAGGCATGGCGATGTCCTTTCATTTGAAAAACTGCCGGATGGCACCAACCGCACGGTCCACGCCGGCGGTGTCCACGTCCAGATGGGTGACAAAACGCAGGCGGTACAGTCCCGTGGCTTCAATGCCCTGGCCGGCCAGGTGCTTGAGCAAGGCGGCGGACTGGTCCCGCGCCGCGCCGGTCAGGTCGACAAACACGATGTTGGTCTGTGGCGCCTCTACCTGCAGGCCGTCAATGCCCGCCAGGCCGTCGGCCAGGTGTTTGGCCAGGGCGTGGTCTTGCGCCAAGCGCCCGACATGATGGTCCAGCGCATGCGACGCTGCGGCAGCCAGCATGCCCGCCTGCCGCATGCCGCCGCCGGCCATCTTGCGGATGCGGTGCGCCCGCGCGATGAACTCGCGCGAGCCGCACAGGGCCGAACCCACCGGCGCGCCCAGGCCCTTGCTGAAGCAAACCGATACGCTGTCAAAACAATCCGCAATGCGGCGTGCCTCCGCCAGGGGGTTGCTGCCCGTTTGTGCAGCCTGCGCCACAGCGGCGTTAAAGAGCCGCGCACCATCCAGGTGGCGGGCCAGGCCGTGCTTCTTCGCCAGCGCGGTCGCCTGCTGCACATACTCAAACGGCAGCAGCTTGCCGCCCAGGGTGTTCTCGAGCGCCAGCATCCGGGTGCGCGCGAAGTGCGCATCGTCCGGCTTGATCGCTGCCTCGATCTCGGCAAGCGCCAGCGTGCCATCAGTGTGATGGTTCAGCGGCTGCGGCTGTACGCTGCCGAACACCGCGGCGCCGCCGCCTTCCCAGCGGTAGCAGTGCGCCATCTGGCCGACGATGTACTCGTCACCGCGCTGGCAGTGGCTCAGGATTCCGCAGAGGTTGCTCTGAGTGCCGGTGGGCACGAAGAGCGCAGCCTCAAAGCCCAGCAGGCCGGCAATCTTTTCCTGCAGCGCATTGACGGCCGGGTCATCGCCAAACACATCGTCGCCCAGCGGCGCTGCCAGCATGGCCTCACGCATGGCGGCCGTGGGCTGGGTGACGGTATCGCTGCGCAGGTCAACGACTCTTTTATCAGCCATTTTGGCCTCCAGGGCAATAAGGATGAGCGCAAGCAGCTACTAAAACAATAGCAAAACAGGTCATGCTGTTTGCTCCAGGAAGTTCTTCAGCATGGCGTGACCGTGCTCGGTGAGGATGGATTCCGGATGGAATTGCACGCCCTGGATCGGCAACTCCGTGTGGCGCACACCCATGATCTCGCCGTCGTCGGTCCGCGCCGTGACAGCCAGCACACCGGGACATGAAGACTTTTCAATGGCCAGCGAGTGGTAACGGTTCACCACAAACTGCGCGGGCAGCCCGGCAAACACGCCCTGCTGCGTGGTGGTGATGACGCTGGTCTTGCCGTGCATGAGCTGCTGGGCGCGCACGATCTTGCCGCCAAAAGCGGCGCCTATGGCCTGGTGGCCCAGGCAAACGCCCAGAATCGGCAGCTTGCCGGCGAAATGCTGGATCGCCGCCACCGAGATACCGGCTTCGGCCGGTGAGCACGGACCGGGCGACACCACCAGCACGTCAGGAGCGCGCGCAGCGATTTCGGCCACCGTGATCTCGTCATTGCGAAACACTTCGACCTCGGCGCCCAGCTCGCCAAAATACTGGACGATGTTGTAGGTGAAGCTGTCGTAGTTGTCGATCATCAGGAGTTTGGTGCGCTTCATGGTTCAGTCTCCCTGACGCAGGCGTGTGAACTCGCCGCGCTCAAAATCAATGGATGCGGCGATCATGGCGCGGTAGGTCGCTTCCATGATGGCCTCGGGGGCGCCGGCCGCACGGGCCTGAGCACGCACACGCTCGACGATGAACTCGATGCGTGCGTTGTCGACAATCTGGCTGGCGCTTTGCTTGATGCGCGCGGCCTGGGCCACATAGGCGCTGCGCTCGGCGATCAGCGGCGCGATGCGGTCATCCAGTGCGTCGATGTGGCGGCGCACATCGGCCATGGTGTCGCATCGGGCTATGGCGGGATGGGACAGCGTGCTCATTCCAAACCCTCCTCCACCAGCTCGGATGCCCGCAACAGCGCGCGCGCCTTGGCTTCGGTTTCCTTCCACTCCAGCTCGGCCACGGAATCGGCCACCACACCGGCCGCCGCCTGCACATACAGCATCTGGTCCTTGATAATGCCGGTGCGGATCGCAATGGCGACATCCATGTCGCCGGCATAGCTGAGGTAACCGCAGGCGCCGCCGTAGAGGCCCCGCTTGGTCGGCTCAAGCTGGTCGATCAGCTCCATGGCATGGACCTTGGGCGCGCCGGTGAGCGTGCCGGCCGGGAAGGTGGCCTTGAGCACGTCCATGCTCGACATGCCGTCAAGCAGCGTGCCCTCCACATTGCTGACGATGTGCATCACGTGGCTGTAGCGCTCGACCGCGAAGGCTTCGGTGACTTTCACCGTGCCGGTTTTGGCGATGCGGCCAATATCGTTGCGCGCCAGGTCAATCAGCATCACGTGCTCGGCACGCTCTTTGGGGTCGTTCACCAGTTCGTGCTCCACGGCCTTGTCGGCCTCCGGCGAAGAGGCTCGGGGCCGCGTGCCCGCCAACGGCCGGATGGTGATTTTCTGCCCGTCGTCGATTTTTTCCTGGCGCACCAGAATTTCGGGAGATGCACCCACAACATGGAAGTCTCCGAAGTGGTAGTAGTACATGTAAGGCGAGGGGTTCAGTGAACGCAGTGCGCGGTACAGGCTCAGCGGCGACTCGGTGTAGCGCTTCTTGATGCGCTGGCCGACCTGCACCTGCATGAAGTCGCCCGCCTCGATCAGCCGCTTGGCGCGTTCCACGGCGGCAATGTAGTCTGCCTTGGCAAAATCGCGCTCGGCCGGATAACTCTGCGACGGTTTCACCACCGGTGCGCTGACGGAATACTTCAGCTGGTCCTTGAGCTCGCGCAGGCGCTTTTTGGCATTGGCATACGCCTCCGGTCTCGCCGGGTCGGCATAAACAATCAGGTAAAGCTTGCCCGACAGGTTGTCTATCACGGCGAGTTCTTCACACTGCAGCAACAGGATGTCGGGGCAGCCCAGCGTGTCCGGCGGACAGGAGGCTTCGAGTTTCTTTTCGACGTAACGCACGGTGTCGTAGCCGAAGTACCCCGCCAGGCCGCCGCAAAAGCGCGGCAGGCCGGGCCGCAGGGCGACCTTGAAACGCTTTTGGTAGTCGCTGATGAAGTCCAGCGGATTGGCTTTGGAGGTTTCCACAACCTTGCCGTCCGTCACCACTTCGGTCAGGGTATCTGGCCCAAAACCGGATGCCCGCACCAGCGTGCGCGCGGGAAGGCCGATAAAACTGTAGCGGCCGAACCGCTCGCCCCCCACGACCGATTCCAGCAGGAAGCTGAACTTGCCGCCGTCTCTGGAATGCGCAAGCTTGAGATAAAGGGAAAGAGGTGTTTCGAGGTCGGCAAACGCCTCGACCATCAAGGGAATGCGGTTGTAGCCCTGGCCGGCCAGGCTTTTAAATTCGAGTTCTGTGATCACGGATGAGTCCTTCGCAAGGAGGCAACGCGCTCAAAGGCGTAGCCACCTGTCATTCAAAATACCCCGAAGCATGGGGCCGGGATGCTCCGGCAGGGCCGGAGCGCATCAAGGGGGTGTCGCAAAAACCGCGGCAGATACACGGGCAAGTGGCAGTGTGCCAGCCCGCGTGCGCCTCAGGCGTGCGAGAAATGACAGGTACGCCAGGGCCAGGCTCCCCGGCCTGCACAACCTGTCTGAATGACGCGATGAATGAACATGAAGGACAAAGTGTAGCAAACAGCGGCCCATCAGGGCCTCCAGGCCAGCGCAGTTGGCAAAGTTACAACAACTGGTAGTAATGCTTATCTCGCAAACCCTCTTGTAAGGGAGGGTAGCCGCACCCAAAATGAACCTATAAAAAAAGAACGCTCGTTCTATTTTCCCTATTATCTGGAGATAAATTCATGACTTTGACAACGCGATGCATGGCTGGCTTGGCCGGTTTGGTACTGTCGTTCAGCGCCCTGGCCGACCCTATGGAAGTTTCAGGCATCAAGCTCGATGACCCGGTCGAGGTGAGCGGCGCCAAGCTCCACCTGAACGGCGCAGGCG
>NZ_JBFUAZ010000362.1:0-4347 GCF_056406035.1 Polaromonas sp. P1_E1_2
CGCGAACGCATCCGCCAKATCGAAGCCAAGGCACTGCGCAAGCTCAAGCACCCTTCGCGTTCGGACAAGCTGCGCAGCTTTATCGACACGCTGTAAACAGCTTTTTCTTCAAAGCTTCTTGAAAGCCCGGCCCCGCAAGGCGCCGGGCTTTTTCATGTCAACACCAAAATCAATGCATATTGACCGCCGATTCGCGCTCATTGCCTGCTGATCTGTTCAGGGGTTTGACTTTCCGTTGTTTGGTTGTATTATGCAACCCTATAAGTTGCTCAGAGCAACCTATAAATCAACCTATAACAATAAAAAAGGAAAATTCATGACCCCACAACAACTCACCAGCACCAGCAAGTTCCTCAGCCTGGTACTGCGGCACAAGCCGTCCACCATCGGGCTTTCGCTAGATGCGGCGGGCTGGGCCAACGTCGATGAGCTGCTCGCCAGGGCTGCGTCGGCAAACCATCCCCTTTCTCGTGCCCTGCTCGAAAAAGTCGTCGAAACCAGCGACAAAAAACGTTTCGCCTTCAGCGACGACGGCTTGCGCATCCGCGCCAACCAAGGCCATTCTGTGGATGTCGAACTTGGCTTGCCGCCTTTGGCTCCGCCGGCAAGGCTTTATCACGGCACCGCATCGCGTTTCCTCGACGCCGTCCTGGCGGAAGGCTTGACCAAGCGCCAGCGCCATCATGTCCACCTGAGCGAAAGCAGCGAAACGGCTACCGCGGTGGGCCAGCGTTATGGTCAACCGGTTCTGCTTGCCGTGGACGCCCAGCGCATGGCGGCAGAAGGTTATCTGTTCTTTCGATCGGAAAACAATGTATGGCTGACCGATCATGTGCCGCCGGTTTACCTCTGCGTTGTTGAGGCCGGGAGCCCTGAGTGAAACTGACTACTGCTCCTTACGTAGAACAGCGACGGGTATGGCCAACAGAGGGTCGGCATGTGTTAGCGCACCACGACGCGGACACCATCGTCGTTTACCAGGCTTATCGACCCAGCACGGCGGCGTACGCCATTGAGCATGGGCAGTTGGGCGGTCCTGACTTCAGCTTCAACCGCATGAGCTGGATCAAGCCAAACTTCTTGTGGATGATGTATCGCTCAGGCTGGGGTAGCAAAGAGGGGCAAGAAGGGGTCTTGGGCCTGAGACTGAGGCGTACGTTCTTTGACTCGCTTCTCGCCGCCGCCGTGCCTTCCATGTTCGACAGCGAGGTCTATGCGAACCCACAGGAATGGCAAGCCGCCGTTGCGACTTCGAATGTCAGGCGCCAGTGGGATCCAGACCACGCACCATCGGGCGCGAACCTCACCCGCCGGGCCATACAGCTCGGTTTGCGCGGGGAGGCCTTACGCGCGCTGGCCACGACCGAGCTGCTGGAGGTGATCGACATGAGCAGCTTCGTCGCATCGCAGCGCCTGCAAGCCACGGATGATGATCCCAACCTGCAAGTGCCGGTCGAGACGGTGTACATCGAGCGGGCCGCATAGGCCATCCCCTTAGCTACGGGGGCTGAAGGTCCTCGGAAAATACATCACTGCACGCCTGTCTTTCAGGCGGTAGCCCATGGCAGGCCTGGGCGATCCTACGTCGAGAAAGCCTTCCTCCTTCAGAAAGTCCGCCGCCAGCGCGCGAGTCCGGAACCCGCTTTTGTCGATGGACCGCCCCAACACCACCTCATACATTTTCTGCAATTGCGGCAGCGTGAACGGTTCCGGCAAGAGGAAAGCCGGCAGCGAGGTGTATTCCACCTTGCTTCGCAGGCGCTCCAGCGCAGCTTGCAAGATGTCGCTGTGGTCAAACGCCAGCCGCTTACGGGGCGACAACTCATCTACCGGATGCCATTTGGCCGGCTTGGCTTCATCCTGAACCAGTTGCACAGAGTCGGCGGGCAATAGCGCAAAGTAAGCATGCGTCGCCGACCAGCCGCGCGGATCACGCGTTTTGCCGCCCCAACTGCCCAACTGTTCCAGATAGGGGCTCTTGACGCCGGTCTTGTCGAGCAGCTTGCGCCTGGCGCAGGCCTCCAGCGAGTCGTCCTTGTCAACATCCACAAAACCGCCAGGGAGGGCCCAGGCGTCCGGGAACGGCTCTTCCGGCCCCACGGGCCGTTTAACCAAAAGGACCTGCAAGTGTTCGTCCAGCACGGTGAAGATCACTATGTCGACCGTCGTCAGCGGTTTTTCAAAGTTCAGGTGTTTCGGTTTGGCGGCCATTTTTTTTCTCCCGTTTGACAAATCTGAATTAGGTTGTATTATGCAACTCATAAAAAGGTTGTTCAATACAACCTATCGAACAATTAACCACAAGGAGAAAGCACCATGTTAGGCATCCGGTTCATCAAGTCCCAGCCCACGGTTCACCTGATCCAGTTCAAAAGGGGGAAAGTGATCCGGGAAGGCGCAGGCCAGTCCTTTTATTACTACGCGCCCACCTCTACCGTGGTGGCGGTGCCCGTGGCCAGCGCCCACCACCCCTTCATGCTGACCCTGGTGACCTCCGACTTCCAGAACGTCACGGTGCAGGGGCAGGTCACCTACCAGGTCAAAACGCCGCAGCTGACGGCTCGCCTGATGGACTTCTCGTTGAAAGCCAACGGCCAGGGTTATGCATCGGACGACCCACTCAAGCTGGGCGACCGTGTCGGCATGCAGGTACAGGTCATCATCCAGCAAAAAGTCCAGGCACTGGCGCTCAAGGAAGCCCTGCTCTCCTCCGCCGAGATCGCCCGGCATGCCGAAGCCAGCCTGGGCGCGCAGCCCGAGATCGCGGCCTTGGGCCTGCAGGTCCTGGGGGTGTCCATCCTGGCCATCAAGCCGACCCCTGACATCGCCCGGGCTCTGGAAGCCGAATCGCGCGAGGCCAACCTCAAGGCTGCGGACGACGCCATCTACCTGCGCCGCATGGCCGCGGTCCAGAACGAGCGCTCTATCCGCGAAAACGAACTGGACACCGAAGTTGCCGTGGAAGACAAACGCAGCCAGATCGAGGACGCCAAGATGGCCGCCAAGGCATCGGTGATGCGCAAGGAAAACGCCCTGCGTACCGAGCAGATGGATTCGGACGTGGCCCTCGAAGAGAAACGCAAGCTTTACGTCAACGGCCAGGCCGCCAACTCGCGCACACTGGCCGAGGCAGAAGCGGCCCGGCTGGACGCCATCATGAAGACCTTCCAGGCGGTAGATCCCCGCACCATCCAGGCACTGGCTTCGGCTGGCATGGACCCAGCCCAGCTGATCGCCCAGGCCTTTGGCGGCATCGCCGACAAGGCCGAGAAGATCGGCCAGTTGAACATGTCGCCCGAACTGCTCAACTCGCTGCTGGCAGGCGCGAACGCCGGTACCCGGAAATAAGCAGAAACAGGAAAGGACAAAAACATGTCTGCAGCCGAGAACCGCAAGGTGGTGTTGGTCACGCGCCAGACCCGGCTCGAAGAGCTGGTGGCGCGCTATCAGACCCTGGGCCAGGCTCAGTTTTACCTGGAACACCTGGGCGCCGACTTCACCGACTACCTGCGCGAGAACGAGGCCTATGCCTCCAGCCTGCGGGTGGTCGCGGAAACCTTGCAGGCCTGGGGCCGCTACCAGATCATCGACAGGGCGCACCTGAGCAACTACATCTTCGCGGCCGACGACATCGTGGTGACGCTGGGCCAGGACGGCATGGTGGCCAACACCCTGAAGTACCTGAACGGCCAGCCGCTGGTCGGCGTCAACCCGGAGCCCAAACGCTGGGACGGCGTGCTGCTTCCGTTTGAGCCCTCACAGCTGGCATCAGTGCTGCCCGGGGTGGCGAGGGGCAGCCGCGCGACCTCGCTGGTGACCATGGCGGAGGCCAGGCTGTCCGACGGGCAGGTGCTGAGGGGCGTCAACGACCTGTTCATAGGCCCGAAAAGTCATACCTCGGCGCTCTACGACATCGAGTTCCGCGGCGTGAAGGAGGCGCAGTCGTCTTCGGGCCTGATTGTCGCAACCGGGCTGGGATCGACGGCCTGGCTTAAAAGCATCATCACTGGCTCCATCGGTATCGCGCAAGCGGTGGGCTATGGGCGGGGTGACGAATACGAACCCATGCCGCGCGACACCGACCACCTCGTCTTCGCCGTGCGGGAGCCCTTTGCCAGCCGGGCCTCCCAGACCTCCCTGCTGTACGGAGAGATCGAGGAAACGGACGTGCTGACGCTGCGCTCGCGCATGCCGGACAACGGGGTCATCTTCTCGGACGGCATGGAGGCGGACTTCCTGCGYTTYACCGCMGGCATGGAAGCCCGCATCGGCGTCTGCGAGACCAAGGGAATCCTGGTGGAATAAAACCGGCCGCTGCTGCGAGAATCGGCGGCAGTGCACCCAATC
>NZ_JBFUAZ010000363.1:0-4339 GCF_056406035.1 Polaromonas sp. P1_E1_2
CACGGCAGGAGATGGCAAGGGCGCCACGATCTGGAACCGGGCTGACAGTGGCTGGATGCTGGTAGGCCCAAAACCTGCAACGCCAGGGAGCGTGTCCGGCATGGTCGGAACCGAAGGTGCGTCCGACAACCTGACCGGTGCTTCGGCGTCGCCGGGCGGCCGGCTAACAATCCTTTTTGCGATAGAGTGGAGGAGCAACAGCTCGCGGTAGGCGGCCAGGCTGAAGACCTCTCCCCGCGAATCCGGTTTGCGGAATATGGACTCTTCAAGTACGTCGAGCACCTTGGGAGTTGGCCAGAGGGCCTCAATCCGCGAGAGGGCCTCCGTGTAATACTCCAGATCGTGCGTATCCGCCGCGTATTCGTCGAATGCCGGCACCTTGGCATTGAACATCTTGTTGAAGTCTGTGCGCAACGCGTCGTAATCCTCGCGGCGGCCCAAGCTGTGATAGAGGTCAAACAGGTCGAGATAGACGAGCGCGCTTGTTTCCACGTTGTCCATGATGTGGTGACGCAGAACATCTACCGCCTTGTCGGGCCGGCCGAGCGACAGGAAGAAATCGGCCTGTTGCTGCACATCAAACAGCTCTTCGGCATTCACAATCCGCGGCATGCTGCTGATACCGCTCAGGCTAGGCAGAAATTCCGAGGGGAATCTGGATTCGGCAACCCTTGGGCGCGCCACGGCGCTTGAAGCCGGCGTATTTTTCGGCGCCTCGAAAAATGGTTCGCTGGGATCGAAATCAACCAGCGAATCGGGCAAAGGCCCGGCGCTCACCGATTCAGCTTCTGAGGCCCTGCGCAAGAAGGCTTTCCCGGTGTTACCCGTACCTTCAGTCACATAAGGCGCGCTGTCTTCGGCAAACCCTTTGCCCCACCAGGATCCCCGGCTGACACGGCTTTGCTGTCGGCTACGTATCCATAGTGCCAGGATCGCAAGAAGGGAGGCGGCCAGCAAGGCGTAAAGGGCGTATACGAGCCAGTTGTTATAGCGTTCACCGCGCGCCTGCTCAAGCTGGCCGCGCATTTCCATCACGGCTTTTTCGGTTTTCTGGCTTCGCGCGAGCATGCCGGCAACATCGGCTTCCAGGGATTTCAGGCGCTGGCTGTCGCGCACCATGTCTTGCGGCTGTGCATTAAGCGCCTGCCACAGTGCGGCGGCGGCAGCGCGCTGCTGGGCGTCTGTTGAGGGCTCCGTCAGCAGCTCCGGCGAAGACCGGAGCACAGGGTCGCGCTCGGCCGCCAGGTCAATGGGGTCAAGTTTCAGGCGAGAACGGAGCTTGCCCGCTGGCCCGGATGCGGACTTGCCAGCCCCGCGAACAGCAGGCGTTGCCTGCAGCAACCCAACTGAGGTAGCCGATCGCAATTCACTGCCTCCGACAGGCGGGACTTTTCCGGACCTCGCTCTTGGGGCTTTTCCCGGGCTGGAGGGCGCGGAGCCTGCCTGTGCCTTTGCGGCGTTACCGCCGGCGCCAGCAACTCCAGGCATCTGCGCCACCAGAGGCGCAGTCGCAACGGCTTCTCCGCCGACAACGGGAACCGGGCTGGTGTTTTCTCCGGCCACTTCCGCCAGCAGCACATACTTGCGCGTGTTTTTCTGCAGGCATCCTTCACGCACATAGAGTGTCACGACCGGCTCATCGACGCCGGAGCTTGTGCGGATGCGGATCAGCGCTTCACCGGAAGCGCCTTGCGACGTGATGACACGTACCTTGTCCTGGGCAACCTGGCTGTCGCCAAAAAACACATCTGCCGCCACACAGACTGCAGACAACCCTTCCGTGCCGTCCAGGTGCGCCGACAGGGTGACATCAAGGGGGCGTCCGACAAGGGTGGCGCCGCGCATGCGCCCCAGCGACAAGGCCACGCTGTGGACGGCAACGCCCATCAGCAGAACGCCAAGGAGATATTTGACAGGCTTCTTGGCAAGTTTCATGGGGTGGGCAATTTTGACACGGTACCCTGCCAAATACGGTCAGCCATAATTCAGGCATGGAAGTAAATTACACGAATGTGGGAATAGTTGGCACCGGCGCCATGGGGCGCGGCATTGCGCAGATCGCCGTGCAGGCCGGCAGCACCGTCAGGCTGATGGACGCGCAGGCAGGCGCCGCGGAAAAAGCGCGCGAAGCCATCTGTGCCCAATGGGACAAGCTCGTTGAAAAAGGCCGCATCGACGCAGCCGCGGCAGCCGGGCACAAAGACCGGCTTGTGCTGGCCGCCACCCTCACCGACCTGGCGGCCTGCGACCTCATCATCGAAGCCATCGTGGAGCGGCTGGAGGTCAAGAAAGCCCTGTTCGCCGAACTCGAGACACTGGTACCTGTGCACACCATTCTGGCCAGCAATACCTCCTCGCTTTCTGTAACGGCCATCGCCGCAGACCTGAAGCACCCCGAACGCCTTGCCGGTTACCATTTCTTCAATCCCGTTCCACTGATGAAAGTGGTGGAGGTCATCGCCAGCCTGAAGACCAGTCCCGCTGTGTGCGAAGGCCTGAGCCAATACGCCCGGCAAATGGGCCACACACCCGTGCAGGCCCAAGACACGCCCGGCTTCATCGTCAACCACGCCGGCCGAGGCTACGGCACCGAAGCGCTKCGCATCGTCAGCGAAGGCGTCGCCGACTTCGCCACCATAGACCGCATCCTGCGCGACCAGGCCGGCTTCAAGCTGGGTCCTTTCGAGCTGATGGACTTGACCGGGCTCGACGTCTCCCATCCCGTGATGGAGTCAATCTACCACCAGTACTACCAAGAAGCCCGCTACCGCCCCAATGTGATCACGGCGCAGCGCCTGGCCGGCGGAGTGCTGGGCCGCAAGACCGGTGAAGGCTTTTACCGCTACACCGACGGCACCATGCAAGTTCCGCCCGAGCAGGCCGTCCCTGGTGTGACCGAACTTCCGCCGGTGTGGGTGTCGCCGCGTGCTTCGCGCCGCTCGGAGCTGTTGCAACTGCTCAAAAACCTGGGCGCCAAAATTGAGACCGGCGCCTCCGCATCGCCGCAGGCCCTGATGCTGGTGGCGCCCCTTGGCTTTGACATCACCACCGTCGCCGTCGTGGAGCGGCTGGACCCGGCCCGCACCGTGGGCATCGACATGCTGATCGACGACGCAGCCACCAAGCGGCGCGTACTGGCGACCAACCCGGCCACCCGTACCGACATGCGCGACGCCGCCCATGCCCTCTTCGCCCGCGACGGCAAAGCGGTCAGCGTGATCCGCGACAGCGGCGGCTTTGTCACCCAGCGCGTGGTGGCCACCATCGTCAACATCGCCAGCGACATTTGCCAGCAAGGCATTTGCAGCCCGAAAGACCTTGAGACGGCTGTGACGCTGGGCCTCGGTTACCCCTTGGGCCCGCTGGCCATGGGTGACCGCTACGGCCCCACCAATGTGCTGGAAGTGTTGTTCAACATGCAGACCGTTTACGGCGACCAACGCTACCGCCCTTCCCCCTGGCTGCGGCGGCGCGGCGCCATCGGCCTTAGCCTGTTACACCAGGAGGAATAACACCCCCTTCGGATGCTCACTTCGTGTAGCACCTTCCCCCCTCGAGGGGGCGGCGCCTGCGGCCTGGCGAAGCCAGTTCCGCGGCCCCCACTGGCAAGGGGATCTGTACGGGGACTTGGTCCCTGCCTATTTCTTATTTCGATGCATTGGAAAAACTAGCATGGCAGGCGCAATCAAAGGTACGAGCGAGGGTCAGACCCTTATCCTGACGATCAGCAACCCCGAGTTCAAGAACGCGCTCGGCCCCGATATTTACGCTGCGGGCATTGAGGCGCTAAATGCTGCTGAAAACAACCCAGACATCCGCAGCGTGGTGATCACCGGCGAAGGTGCCATGTTTTGCGCTGGGGGCAACCTGCAGCGACTGGAAGCCAACCGCCGCGAGGCGCCGGAGGTGCAAGCCCAGAGCATTGAAGGCCTGCACAACTGGATCGACTCGATCCGGACTTATCCCAAGCCGGTGATCGCCGCCGTGGAAGGTGCTGCCGCCGGCGCGGGTTTTTCACTGGCGCTGGCCTGCGACTTCGTCGTTGCAGCGGATAACGCTGTGTTCGTGATGTCTTACAGCACCGTGGCACTCTCACCCGACGGTGGCGGCAGCTGGGTCCTGGCGCGCGCCTTGCCGCGTGCGCTGGCCAGCGAATTGCTGATGGCCGGCGAACGCATAGGCGCGCGCCGACTGCACGATTTTGGCCTGGTGAACCGCGTTGCGGCCCCGGGTGAGGCCTTGGCCCAAGCGCTTGAACTGGCCGAAAACCTGAATGCGCGCGCGCCCAATGCGCTGGGCAGCATCAAGGAACTCTTCAACGACGCAGCCGGCAGCACGC
>NZ_JBFUAZ010000364.1:0-4336 GCF_056406035.1 Polaromonas sp. P1_E1_2
CCAGCATGAGCCGCAGGGCCGGCTTTGCCGGACTGCAGGCGGGTGGCCCCCTCGGGGGGCAGCGCATTACACGAAGCCGAAGGCGCAGTGAAAAGCGTGGGGGCTAGTTCGTTCCGTCCGGCACAAACACGTAGCCGATACCCCAGACCGTCTGGATGTAGCGGGGCACCGCAGCGTCCACTTCGATCAGTTTGCGCAAACGCGACACCTGCACGTCCAGGCTGCGGTCAAAGGGCTCGAATTCGCGTCCGCGTGCCAGCTGTGCCAGTTTTTCGCGGGACAGCGGCTGCCGCGGGTGGCGCACCAGGGTTTTCAGCATGGCGAATTCGCCGGTGGTCAGCGGCAGCTCTTCGCCGTTCTTGTGCAGGGTGCGCAAGCCCATATCGAAGGAAAACGGCCCAAAGGTAATCACTTCCTGGTCGCTGGACGGCGCACCCGGCACTTCAGCCGTCGGCCGGCGGCGCAGCACGGCGTGGATGCGGGCGAGCAATTCACGGGGATTGAACGGTTTTGCCAGGTAATCGTCGGCGCCGACCTCGAGGCCGACAATGCGGTCCACGTCCTCGCCTTTGGCGGTCAGCATGATGATGGGCGTACGGTCATTGGCGGCGCGCAGGCGGCGGCAGATGGAAAGGCCGTCTTCGCCAGGCATCATCAAATCCAGGACGATCAGGTCGACGGCGTCGCGCAGCATGATGCGGTTCAGCGCTTTGCTGTCTTCGGCGAGGATGACCTCAAAACCTTCCTGGGCCAGGTAGCGGCGCAACAGGTCGCGAATGCGGGCATCGTCATCAAGGATCAGGATTTTGTCGGCACGGGCGTTGGGTTGAGCTTGGGTCATAGTCATCTGGTAATTTGTAACAGAGCCATTTTGAAGGCTGAAAAGGCGGGATGTCGCATTTTTCAGTCGGTTTGACACACTGTTACAAAAGTTGCGGCCACATGCAAGTGTGCGTGTTGACTATGGCAATGCGCCTACATTCGATTGAAAAAACACATGTAAAAATAAGCGGCCGCTCCCTGGGCACCGCGCTGGCGGGCCCTTGTAAGAGCAATGCCGGGCGAATGCGCCTGGTTACTTGCGGTGAACAGGCTGCTTGATTTGCAGCGTTCCGGATGTTCACCATGATTTCCCCCTCCATTTCACGCTTGTCTTTTTTAGCCAGAAGCGGCTGAAATTCACCACCCCGAAAGGTAATTCCGATGCGAGCTCCAAAATCGATCGCTTTGTGTGTCCTGTTGGCAGGCGCAGTGCTGGGTAGCCATGCCATGGCCCAGACCAACTTCCACGAATCCCTGCAGAACGTGGCCCAGTTATCGGTCAGTGGCTCGGTGGAGGTGCAGCAGGACCTGTTGTCGATTTCATTGACCACAACCCGTGATGGTGCTGACGCGGGCGTCGTGCAAAGCCAGCTCAGGCAGGCGCTTGAGACTGCGCTGACCCAGGCCAAGCAGGCGGCGGCGCCCGGCCAGATGGAGGTGCGCACCGGGAATTTCAGCCTGTATCCGCGCTATGGCAAGGACGGCAAGATCAATGGCTGGCAGGGCTCCACCGAACTGGTGCTGGAAGGCAAGGACTTCCCGCGCATCACCAGCACGGCGGGCAAGATCCAGACCCTGACCATGGGCAACGTCAGTTTTGCATTGAGCCGCGAGCAGCGCGCCAAAGTCGAGGGCGAGGCCCAGGCGCTCGCAATTGAGCGTTTCAAGGCCAAGGCCAGTGAGGTGGCGCGCAGTTTTGGTTTTGCCGGCTACTCGCTGCGCGAAGTCTCGGTGAATGCCAACGACCAGGGCTCTCCACCGCGTCCCCGCATGATGGCGATGTCGGCCAAGGCCGAAATGGCCGATGCATCAGTGCCTGTGGAAGCCGGCAAGAGCACGGTATTGGTCATCGTGTCGGGCTCTGTGCAGATGAAGTAAGGCACTTGCCGGCGGCAGGCGCTGCACAAAGCAGCGCGGGCGCCGGCTGCTGCCCGCCGGCCGTGCGGCTGGCCAGCTGGGCTTTGCGCGCGTGGCGCGCCACCACCCGTGAGCGGACATGGTCGTAAGCCCAGTTAAAGCAGAAGGTATAGGGCAGGAAGAACAGCACGATCGCAATGTCCAGTACAAAGGCTTCCCACAGGCCGATGTCCAGCCACCAGGCCGCCAGCGGAACCACCGCGATGATCAGGCCGATTTCAAACAGCACAGCATGCACGGCACGCGCCGCCAGCGTGCGCTGAAAGCCCATGCGGCGCTGCGCCCGGTCAAACAGGGCGTTGAACACCATGTTCCAGCTCATCGCCATCAGCGAAACCATCAGGGTCAGCAGGCCCATGTGCGCCAGCGAATAGCCGAGTAGCCAGGCGCCTAGTGGTGCGCAGATGGCGATGGCCAGGATTTCAAAGCCGAGGGCGTGGAAAAACCGTTCTTTCAGGGATTTTTGGAGGCTCATGATGCGCGTTCTAGATGATTTATCGACCGTTGAGGCGAGATGCCTTACTGTCATGACTGTATTTTCATCGCTATTTCGAATACATTAAAATCAATAATCATCGAAAAAATAGATGGAAGACTGCCATGCGCCATTCCCCGGAAGCCTTGACCGCTTTTGCAGAGGCTGCGACCCTGGGTTCGTTCTCGGCTGCGGCCCGCAAACTGGGCAAAAGCCAGTCGACGGTGAGCAGTGCGATTGCCAACCTGGAAATCGACCTTGGCCTGAACCTGTTTGACCGGAGCAGCCGAAAGCCGGCACTGACGGAACACGGACGGGTCATGCTGGGCAAGGTGCAGGAAATCCTCGCTGCCAGTGACCGGCTTGACCGCGCTGCCAGCCAGCTTGGGGGCGGCCTTGAGCCCAGGCTCAGCGTGGTCTGGTCGGACACCTACCAGTCAGACCGGTTTGAAGAAATGCTTTCGGCTTTTGAGAAAAGCTTTCCCGACCTGGAGTTTGAGTGCCTGATTGCCGAACACGGCGACCTGGTGTCGCTGGTGCAAACAGGGCGGGCAAACATTGGCGTGGTAGCAGCCCAGGGCGCTTATCCGCCGGACATCGGTTCGGCCACGATTGCCGAGCAGTCTGAAATCACCCTGTTTGTGGCGGCCGCCCACCCATTGGCCAGCATGAAAGACATCACGCCCGACGTTCTGGTCAATTTCAGGGAGCTGCGGCTGGATACCTATATAGAGATGGAGCAGGGTGCGCAGGGAGTCCGGGGCTCACATGGGGCGCGCCAGTCGCGCCGCGCCTGGTCCGCTCCCAGCTATCTCATGCTGCTGGAAATGGCGGTGTTGGGTTTTGGATGGGCGGCCATTCCGCGCTGGATGGTGGCGCGCTTTGCCGCTGGCAAACTGGTCGAACTTCATGCGCGCGGCTGGCCGCGCAGGGTGCCTGTGGACGCCGTATGGTCACGCCAGCGCCCCTTGGGCCGTGCCGGAACCTGGCTGTTGCAGGAGATGCTGGCACCGCACGTGCACGCGGTTTTATAAGAAGAAAATGCTTGAAAGCAAAGAAGAACGGGCGCAAGCAGCTATGAAATTGATAGTGAGTGCGAAAAGCGAAAATGTGAAAAAAGCCCGCATGCCGTGAAAGGTGCGGGCTTTGGGCTGGTGGCTACGCCGCCACAAACGGCCTAGAAGCGGTAACGCAGGCCTATGCTGGTGGTACTGAGGCGTTCCTTGCTGCCGCCGGGGTACTTCATGTCATGTTCGTCCCACTGCAGCACCGCCGACAAGGTAGGGGTGAATGCCCATTCGGCCCCCAGGCCATACGACACGCCCCAATTGCTTTCGCTGCCTGTGGCAATGCCGGACGCAGGTGCGGCGGACACGTGGCTGCGTCCATAGGTCGTCCCCAGCTTGCCCAGCAGATTGAAGGAGTTGCTCATTGGCAAACGGCCGACCAGGCTCAGGTTGATGCCTTCTGCATCGGTCTGCCCGCCGCCACGGTTGATCTTGCCGAAATCGGTATAGCCCAGTTCCAGGCCGAAGTTGTTGTTGAAATAGCTGCCGCCGTAGATGTTGTACGACGTGTCCCTGTTGTCGGAAGGAAAACCGCCGGCACCGCTTGGCAGGGAAAAGTCTGAGCTGCCCACGTTCAGGCCGAAATAGCGCGAGCCCGGTGCGTAAAACGAATAATTGCTGCTGGACGTGGTGTTGGACGATGTCGAACCGCTTTGGGCGTTGGCCCCTGCGGCCGCAGCCAGGGCAGCAGCAGCCAGCACGGTTGCGGAGAGTTTGCGGGTCAATGATGGCATGGTGGTTCCYTCAATCAATGAATTTTCGGAATGCACTTTTTCTTTTGGAAAAAGCGGTTTAGCGGGCTTTCCGCTGTGAAATTTAAGGGCCGCACCCACAC
>NZ_JBFUAZ010000365.1:0-4328 GCF_056406035.1 Polaromonas sp. P1_E1_2
CACCGAATGCACCTCGGAACACGTCAACTTGCTGGAAAGCCTGATCGGCAAGCTGGCGCACCGGCTGATGAAGTTGCCCGGCGTGCTGGGCGTGCGGGTGAAGATCGCCAAACTTGAAATTTTTGACGACTGCGAAGTAGCCATTCGCATCGAGACGGGACAGTGGTGAACGATATGGGAGTGAATGATATGAGTGCTGTTTGGGAAGATGCTGTCGCGGAACACGAGCAGCAGGAAAGCTCCGCGCGCGTGCAAAACAGCATGAAGATCGAGCGCGAAGACCACAAACTGGAAAAACGCCTATGCCGCGAAGTCGGCCGCGCCATCGTCGACTTCAACATGATTGAAGAGGGCGACAAGGTCATGGTGTGCGTCTCGGGCGGCAAAGACAGCTACGCCATGCTCGACATTTTGCTGAAGCTGCAAAAGCGAGCGCCCATCAATTTCGAACTGGTGGCCGTCAACCTCGACCAGAAGCAGCCCGGTTTCCCGGAGCACATCCTGCCGGACTATCTCGGCAAGCTTGGCGTACCCTTCCATATCGAAAACCAGGACACTTACAGCATCGTCAAGCGCGTGATCCCCGAAGGCAAAACACTGTGCTCGCTGTGCTCGCGCCTGCGCCGCGGCATTTTGTACCGTGTCGCGGGTGAACTCGGCTGTACAAAGGTTGCGCTGGGCCACCACCGCGACGACATGCTGCAGACGTTTTTCCTCAACATGTTTTTTGCGGCCAAGCTCAAGGGCATGCCGCCCAAGCTGGTGAGCGACGACGGCAAGAACGTCGTCATCCGCCCCATGGCCTACGTGACCGAGAAAGACCTGACGCGCTGGGCGCAGGTGCGCGAATTTCCCATCATCCCGTGCACGCTGTGTGGCAGCCAGGAAAACCTGCAGCGCAAGCAGGTCGGCAACATGCTGCGCGAATGGGAGAAAAAATTCCCCGGCCGGCTGGAAAACATGTTCGCGTCACTGCAAAACATCGTGCCTTCGCACCTGATGGACAACAAGCGCCACGATTTCAAGGGCATCAAGACAACGGGCATTGCCGACCCGGAAGGCGACAAGGCTTTTGACACTGAGGAGTTCTGGGAGCCGGTGCCTCCGGGATTGTCCGTGATCGGTGTTCATTCCGGTTGACTGGTTTTTTCAGCGTTCTTCGTTTTTCAACAACTCATTGCTTTGGAGGTCTCATGAAACGTGCGTTCGCGATTTTCTTCATGGCTGCCATGGCTTTTGTCATGGCGGGTTGTTCCACCGTGCGCCTGGTCGACAGTGATGTCACTGCCTTCTACAACTGGAACGGCGCGCCGCCGGCGCCGGGCACACCTTACCGCTTTGAGCGCCTGCCCTCCCAGCAGGCCCCGGGTTCGCCGCAGGAGGCCCTCGAGGGCATGGCGCGCAGCGCCCTGGCCAAGGTGGGAATGGAGCTCAATCCGCCCGCCGCACGCTACAGCGTGCAGATTGTGGCCAACACCCAGATCATCGACCGCGGCCCCTATGGCTACAGTCCCTACGGCGGTTTTGGGTTTGGAAGCGGTGTGTTCATGGGCGGCGGTAGCCGCGGCGTCGGGGTCGGCCTGTCGTTCCCAATCGGCGGCGGAATCTCGGAGCCGACCTATTTCAAGCGCGAGCTGAGCATCGTGATGCGCGACCTTCGCACCAACCAGGTCGCCTATGAAACACGGGCCCTGCACGACGGCGTCTGGTCGGACACCCCGGCGGTGCTGCCCGCCATGCTGGACTCGGCACTGCGCGGCTTCCCGCAGCCGCCGCCGGGGACACGCCGCATCAATGTGGAGATCCCAAGGTAGATGTGGCCCCCACGCTTGTCGCTTCGCGTACTACGCTACCCCCCGGGGGGGCCGCTGCGCCTGCGGCCCGGCAAAGCCGGTTCCGCGGCCCTGGCTGGCTTAGCACCGCTTCTCGCTTCTATTACCCCCTTCGTGTTGGTGTGTCATGACTGAAGTGACGCGCGTTATTGCCATACGGCATGGGGAGACCACCTGGAATGTGGATACCCGCATCCAGGGCCATCTGGACATTCCCCTCAATGACATTGGACGCCGGCAGGCTGAGCGCATGGCGCTCGCGCTGGCCGAGGAACCCATCACCGCCATCTACGCCAGCGATCTGACACGCGCCTGGGAAACCGCGGAGTACCTGGGCCGTGCACTGGGCATCGAGGTGACGCGTGAGGAAGGCCTGCGGGAGCGCGGCTTCGGCGACTTTGAAGGGAAAACCTTTTCGGAGATCGAGGCGCTGCTGCCCGAGCAGTCGATGCGATGGCGCAAGCGGGACCCGGAATTTGCGCCCGCTGGCGGTGAATCATTGCTCGATTTGCGTAGTCGTGTGGTCACTACCGCCGAGCGCCTGGCAGCCGCCCACCCGGGCGAGCTGATCGCCATGGTCGGCCACGGCGGGGTGATGGACGTGCTGTACCGCGCCGCCACGCGGCTGGACATCCAGGCCCCACGCACCTGGGCGCTGGGCAACACGGCCATCAACCGCTTGCTCTGGACGCCCCAGGGTTTTTCACTGGTAGGCTGGGCCGACACCCAGCACCTGGACGGCATTGCGCTGGATGACGGATTTGCCGGCGGCGAGGCCGGTTCCGGTGTCGGCGCACAATAGGCACAGATAAACTTCTACGTATCCATGAGCACCCTGCCATCCCATCTGGCCGAACTGATCGGCAAACCGGTCAACGACATCGATACCCCCGCCCTGGTCATCGACCTGGATGCGATGAAGCGCAACCTCGCGCGCATGGCCGAATTTGCCAAGAAGCACAACGTTCGCTGGCGTCCCCATGCCAAGCTGCACAAAAGTGTCGCGCTGGCCAAGGCGCAGATGCGGGCCGGCGCCATTGGCGTGTGCGTGCAAAAAACGTCCGAAGCCGAAATCTTGGTGGCCGGCGGTGTGTACAACGTCTACATCAGCAATGAAGTGATCGCCCCGGGCAAGCTGGCCCGTGTGGCGGCGCTCACGCAAAAAGTCGCGGCCCAGGGTGGGCACCTTGCCATTGCGGTGGACAGCACCGAAGGCGTAATCCGCCTGGCGCAGGCCATGACGGAGGCCCGCATCAACAACAAGAGCGCGGGCGCCACTGTGATCGACGTGTTTGTGGAAATTGACGTTGGCCAGGGCCGCTGCGGTGTCGAGCCCGGCGCSGCCGCCGTCACGCTGGTGCTGGAAATCCGCAARCACCCCGCGCTGCGTTTTGCCGGCYTGCAGGCCTACCAYGGCAAGGCCCAGCACATGCGAAGCGCCCAGGAAAGGCGCGACGCCATCGCCAGGGCGGTGGAGGCCGTGCTCCTGACGCGCAAACTGATAGAAGCCCAGGGCATCACGGTAGACCTGGTCACGGGGGCCGGCACCGGCAGCCTGATGCTGGAAGCCGCCAGCGGCGTCTATGGCGAACTGCAGGCCGGCTCCTTCATGTTCATGGACGCCGACTACGCCCAAAACGAACGGGACCCGTCGCAGCCGCAGTTCGAACACGCGCTGTTCGTCAAAACCCAGGTGATCAGCACGCACGGCAGCCATGCGGTGTGCGACGCCGGCCACAAAAGCCACGCC
The DNA here is from genome assembly GCF_056406035.1 of Polaromonas sp. P1_E1_2. Classification (NCBI taxonomy): domain Bacteria; kingdom Pseudomonadati; phylum Pseudomonadota; class Betaproteobacteria; order Burkholderiales; family Comamonadaceae; genus Polaromonas; species Polaromonas sp. P1_E1_2. Next base: position 3,583 of record NZ_JBFUAZ010000365.1, read on the forward strand.
ATTGATTCCGGCCTGCCGCTGGTGCATGCCTTTGACAGTGAAAGCGAGCTGGCCTATTTCAATGGCGGCGACGAGCACGGCATTTTGCGGCCCGCGGGCGACAGCAAGCGCCTGCCCGGCCTGGGCAGCATGCTGTGGCTGATTCCCGGCCACTGCGACCCCACCGTGAATTTGCACGACGCCATGATTGGCGTGGCCGGTGGTCTGCGCCACGGCACAGTGCAGCGCATTTACCAGGTTGATGCGCGTGGCGCGCTGACCTGACCTGCCGGCATGGCGTCTGAGAAGCGCGCCTAGAAGTTCACGCCGTAGACTGCATACATCGGCGAGGGCGCGCCATTGATGCGCCCGCCCCGGTACTCCGCTTCGCGTGCCGACTGCAGTACGGCCCCATTGAGTTCGGCATGCGTGGACGACAGCACCCGCGCATCGAGCAGCTTGCCCTCGGCGTCCAGCAGTGTGATCACGACGACGCGGCCATGCACTCCCTGCGCGCGGTAAGCTTGCAAGGCGTCGAGCGCGCCGGGCTTGCGCACGCGCGCGATGGAAATTTTTTGCCCCATACCGTCGCCGTCCTGCATCTGCGGCGCCTGCGGATGATCAGCGTAGAGTTTTCCCATCTGCCGGAACAGCTCGGGGAATTCCGGCAGGCTGGACGTGGAAGCGAGAGGCACGGCTGGATTGGGCGTGCGCGGTCCCGGTGCAGGGACCGCGCAGCCCCCGACCGCCATTGCCCAACAAAGCAT
>NZ_JBFUAZ010000366.1:0-4323 GCF_056406035.1 Polaromonas sp. P1_E1_2
GCCTATCACAAGCCCACCGGAGAGGTCGTCACACATGATGACCCGCAAAACCGCCCGACCGTTTTTCGTCGTTTACCCAAGCTGTTCCAGGGAAAATGGCAATCGGTCGGTCGCCTCGACTTGAACACGGAGGGCCTACTGCTGCTGACCAGTTCGGGTGAATTGGCCAACAAGCTGATGCATCCGCGTTTCGGCCTGGAGCGTGAGTACGCTGTTCGTGTGCTCGGTGCGCTAAATAGCGAAGAGAAAAAACGCCTGCTCGAAGGTGTGAATCTGGATGACGGCATGGCCCAGTTCAGCTCCATTGAAGCCGGAGGGGGGGAAGGCGCCAACTGCTGGTACAAGGTCACCATTTCCGAGGGGCGTAACCGTGAGGTCAGACGGATGTTTGAGGCRGTSGGGCACGCTGTSAGCCGCCTKATYCGCATCCGYTATGGGGCYATGGTTCTCCCGCGCGGCCTYAAGCGCGGYGCGTTTGTYGAACTSGATGAGCGCGAYATCTGGGCCCTGACAAGCGCTTTGACCCGTTCTGAATCTCGCGCAATACCGGGGGGAGCGCAGGGTGCCGGCACTCATGGGGACGGGGTTGAACCACCGAGACGGGGACCGCGCAGAAATGAACGCCAGCGCGGCGACCGCGGGCGGCCGTCAGCGCCAAACAGCGAACCACCTCAAGCGCCGGCGCAAGGCGGATCGGAGGGCGAGCAGGGGATTCATGATCCACATGAGCTGCAACCGCCGCTGAATCTCAACGATTCTGCACCCCGTGGAAACCGACGCCGCGGTGGCAAGGGGCGTAACCAGGGTGGCAATCCCGGTGTTGGCTTCCGGACCGGCCAGCCGCAAGGCAACGGCAATGGTATGCAGGGGCAAAAACGGCGAGAGGACCGTGGTGACAAAGCTGCCGGAGGAACGCAGCCCGATCCGATGAAAACTTCATTTGGTTATATCGGTGCGGACACTTTTACCCGGCAGCGACAGGGGCAAGGCCAGGGTCAGCAGCGTCGCGGGGGCGGTGGTACGGGCGGAAACGGTACCGGTGGACCGCGCCGCGGCGGTGCCGGTGGTGGAAACCGGGGAGGCGGCAATCGCGGTGGTGGGAGTCGCGGTGGAAATCGATGACCCGCAGAGGCACCTCTAACCGCAAGGTTGATTTGAGCCAATACGCCTACAGGTTAAAATCATAGGCTTTATTCAAATTTTTGAATAATTTACGACTCCAAAAAATTTAAGTTAAGGAAATCTCATGGCAATCGAGCGCACTCTCTCCATCATCAAACCCGACGCCGTGGCGAAAAACGTCATTGGGCAAATCTATGCGCGTTTTGAAGCTGCTGGCTTGAAGCTTGTGGCCGCCAGGATGGCTCACTTGTCGCAAGGCGAGGCTGAGGCTTTTTATGCGGTGCACAAAGAGCGCCCATTCTTCAAAGACCTGGTTTCCTTCATGATTTCCGGCCCCGTCATGATCCAGGCGCTGGAAGGTGAGGGCGCCATCCTGAAAAACCGTGATCTGATGGGAGCTACCGATCCGAAGAAGGCTGCCGCCGGCACCATTCGTGCGGATTTCGCCGACAGCATTGATGCCAATGCCGTCCATGGTTCGGATGCCGCCGAAACGGCCAAGGCGGAAATTGCTTTCTTCTTTCCCGGCATGAACGTTTACTCGCGTTAACTATGTCTCGCCCCATGCTTTGCTACACCCAGCCAGGGCCGTCGCTTGCTTGGGGCAGTTCAGTCGGTTCCCTACTGCGATGACTGCCAACCTTCTTGACTACGATCTGGATGGTTTGGCGGCCTTTTGTGGGCAGCTTGGTGAAAAACGCTTTCGGGCCACGCAGCTTTTCCGCTGGATTCACCAAAAAGGAGTTGCAGATTTCGGGCAAATGACGGATTTGGCAAAATCCCTGCGCGACAAGCTGGCAGGATCAGCCCAGGTCGTAAGCCCCACGGTGGTTTCCCGCCACGATTCCGCCGATGGCACCATCAAATGGTTATTTGATGTCGGTGCAGGCGATATTATTGAAACTGTTTTTATTCCCGAAACCGACCGAGGAACTTTGTGCATTTCCTCGCAGGCCGGCTGTGCTGTCGGTTGCCGGTTTTGCTCCACGGGTCACCAGGGTTTCAGCCGTAACCTGACCACGGGAGAGATCGTTTCCCAGCTATGGTTTGCCGAGCATTTCCTGCGGCAGCATCTAGGCAGGGATGAACGGGTGATTTCCAACGTCGTCATGATGGGCATGGGTGAGCCCCTGCAGAACTACTCGCAGCTCCTGCCAGCCCTGAAGGTCATGCTTGACGACCATGGTTATGGCCTGTCACGCCGACGGGTGACGGTATCGACATCGGGCGTTGTGCCCATGATTGATCGGTTGGCCGGGGACTGCCCGGTAGCCTTGGCTGTATCGCTGCATGCACCGGAAGATGGGCTGCGCGACAACCTTGTGCCTTTGAATAAAAAATACCCCATAGCCGAACTGCTTGCGGCTTGTACCCGCTATCAGTCATCGGCACCCCGGGACTTCATCACGTTTGAGTATTGCATGCTCGATGGTGTGAACGACCAGCCAGAGCATGCGCGTCAGCTCGTATCGCTGGTTCGGGCCCAGGCGGCGCAAGGGCTCTCCTGCAAATTCAACCTGATTCCCTTTAATCCATTTCCGGCTTCGGGGTTGAAGCGTTCTGACATGCCGCAGGTGATGGCATTTGCGAAAATCCTGATGGATGCGGGTATTGTGACAACCGTCAGAAAAACCCGGGGGGACGATATCGATGCAGCTTGCGGGCAACTGGCTGGCGATGTACAGGACCGCACAGGTGTGGATCAGCGCATGGCGGCGCAGCGGCAAGGTATGCTCGGGGGAATCAAGGTCGTAGTGGCCAAAGGGATGGGTACATGAGATTTCGCGCCAATATGATCTGGGTTCCAGCCTGCTGGCTGGCAGTATTGCTCGCAGGATGCGCCAATCACGCAGGCGCTCCAGGGTCTCCGGGCAACCGCACTGACATTATTACGGAATCAGACGAACCTGATCAGCGCAGGCGTGCGCGTCTTCGGCTTGAATTGGCTTCGGGCTACTTCGAACAGGGGCAAACCAATGTTGCTCTCGACGAAATCAAGCAATCGCTGACCACGGATCCAACTTTTGCGGAGGCCTACAACCTGCGCGGACTGGTTTACATGCGTCTTAACGATATTCCTCTGGCTGAGGATAGTTTTCGCAGGGCTCTTGCATTGAATCCCCGCGATGCGGATGTTGCGCATAACTATGGATGGTTGATGTGCCAGCAAGGACGCTATAACGAGTCTTCTCGGTTCTTTGCTCAGGCCGTGGCGAACCCAACGTACGCAGGCAAGGCCAAAACGCTGATGGCGCAGGGGGTTTGTCAGGTTCGTGCTGGGCAGCATGCAGAAGCCGAGCAAAGCCTCCTGCAGTCTTATGAATTGGACGCAGGAAATCCTGTTACTGGTTACAACCTGGCTAGTCTTTTGAACGATCGTGGCGATCTGACTCGGGCACAGTTTTACATACGACGACTGAACAACAGTGATCTTGCAAATGCTGAAACCCTGTGGCTAGGCATCAAAATCGAGCGTAAATTAAACAACCGGGATACGGTACGGCAGCTCGGTGATCAGCTAAAAAAGCGTTTTGCGCAGTCCCGGGAGGCTGCTGCTTATGACAAAGGGGCGTTCAATGAGTGACGCTGACGTTGTTGCACCGGCTGGGGAGGCCACATCTGGAATGGCTGCGTCTGGCGTTGACCGGGGTACTGACTTCGAGCCCACGGCAGGCACACTGCTTCGTGAGGCAAGAGAGGCTGCAGGCATACATATCGCGGCCCTCGCCGTATCCTTGAAGGTTCCGGTAAAAAAACTCGAAGCGCTGGAGCTGGATCGCTTTGACTTGCTGCCGGATGCTGTTTTTGTTCGGGCCCTGGCTTCCAGCGTGTGCCGTAGCCTGAAACTGGATGCGGCCCCTGTGCTTGAACGCCTGCCTCAAACCAGCGCCCCCAAGCTGATATACCAAGGTGCTGGCATCAATGCACCGTTTCGCTCGCCAGGGGAAGGCCCCCGGCCTGCTGTGTGGACCCAGGTTTCGAAGCCTGCAGTGCTGGCCGGCCTGGCTTTGCTGCTTGGTGCTCTGGTATTGATTTTCCTGCCAGTCATCAAGCCGGATGTCACGAAGGGTCAGGGTGATAGTGAGATGCAAGCTGGCGGCGCCGAGGCCGCCAAACCGCTGCCCGCAGCTGTGGCGATGACGGGCGGAGGATTGGTAAACGACGTCAAGCCTGTTTTCCCCACAGAGCAGAGTCATGAGA
>NZ_JBFUAZ010000367.1:0-4321 GCF_056406035.1 Polaromonas sp. P1_E1_2
CGGCGGACGCACGGTTGCAGCGAACACGGTAGTCACCACGGGCTCCTGGGTAGGCGCGATCCCCAGCCCGAAGGATGCCGATGTTCAGGTCCGCTTTCCGGGTCTGGGCGAGGTCGGCCTGCGCGGCGGCAGCGTCCACACCGCACTGGACCGGCCCTGAACCCGGGCCGGACACCACATCGATAACTGACACAACGAAACGGAAACCACATGCCCACACTGTTTGACTTGACCGGGCGCACGGCGCTCATCACCGGGTCCGCCCGCGGCCTGGGCTACGGATTCGCGCACGGCCTGGCCGAGGCGGGCGCCAAAGTCGTGATCAACGCGCGCAACACCGAGCAGGTCGCGCAGGCCGTGGCCCAGCTGCGCGCCCTGGGCCATGACGCGCTGGGCCTGCCGTTCGACGTGACCGACGAAGCGGCTGTTGGCGCCGCGTTCGCGTCGCTGGACCAGCAAGGCATAGAAGTCGACATCCTGATCAACAACGCCGGCATCCAGCACCGCATGCCCCTGGTCGATCTGGAGCTCAAGGACTGGCAGCGCGTGATCGACACCAACTTGACCAGCGCTTTCATCGTCGGCAAGCAGGCTGCCAAACGCATGATCGCGCGCGGCCGTGGTGGCAAGGTCATCAACATCGGCTCGCTGACCAGCGAGGCCGCGCGCGCCACGGTCGGTCCATACACGGCGGCCAAAGGCGGTATCAAGATGCTGACGCGTGCGATGGCCGCCGAATGGACCGAGCACGGCATCCAGGCCAACGCCATCGGTCCCGGCTACATGGCCACGGAGATGAACACCGCGTTGTTGCAGAACCCCGCCTTCGACACCTGGGTCAAGGCCCGGACCCCGGCACGCCGGTGGGGCCGGCCCGACGAGCTGGCCGGCACCGCGGTCTACCTGGCCTCCGCGGCCTCTGATTACGTCAGCGGGCAAATCATTTACGTCGATGGCGGCATGCTCGCCGTGTTGTGACGGCACAGCTGTTCCGCCACTTTCCAGGTCTTCATGAACAACGCGTTCGACCGGCTCAAGAACCCCGCCGGCGACATCCATCTGCAGAAGTAAATCTGCGTACAAAGGCACAACACCATGGAAGCACTCGTCATCCACGCCGCCGGCGACCTGCGCGTCGAAACCTTTCCCACCGCCGAGCTCGGCCCCGGCCAGTTGCGCGTGCGGGTACGCTGCGGCGGCATCTGCGGCTCGGACCTGCACTACTACAACCACGGGGGCTTCGGCACCATCCGTCTGCAGGAGCCGATGGTGCTAGGCCATGAGATCGCTGGCGTCATCGAGGCGGTGGGCGACGATGTAACCGGCTTCACTGCGGGCGAGCGCATCGCCGTCTGCCCCAGCAACCCTTGCGGCCAGTGCCGCTACTGCCAGCAGGGTTTGCAGAACCATTGCCTGGACATGCGCTACTACGGCAGCGCCATGCGCAACCCACATGTGCAGGGCGCGTTTCGGCAGGAGATCGTGGTCGAGCCGCACCAGGCGCACCGGCTGGCGGCCAGTGTCAGCGATGGCGAAGGCTCGATGGCCGAGCCACTGGCGGTGGCGCTGCATGCGGTGCGCCGCGCCGGTTCGCTGCTGGGCAAGTCGGTGCTAGTCACGGGTTGTGGGCCGATTGGCGCGCTGGTGATTCTTGCGGCCAGGCGCGCCGGCGCCGCGCATATCGTGGCCACCGATGTCAGCGACCACACCCTGGGCAAGGCGCTGAAAGTCGGCGCCGATGAGGCCATCAACGTAGCCGACGAGCCCGAGGGCCTGGCGCGCTTCAAAGCTGACAAAGGCCAGTTCGACGTGCTGTTCGAAGCCAGCGGCAACGAGCGCGCGCTGCGCGGCGCGCTGGACACCCTGCGGCCGCGCGGCATCCTAGTGCAGCTGGGCCTGGGCGGCGAGATGACGCTGCCGATCAACACCCTGGTGGCCAAGGAGTTCGACCTGCGCGGTGCCTTCCGCTTCCATGAGGAATTCGCCATGGCCGTGGAGCTGCTGAACAAGGGGCTGGTGGACGTGAAGCCGCTGATCTCGGCCACGCTGTCCTACCGTGACTCGGCTCGCGCGTTCGCACTCGCTGCAGATCGCTCGCAGGCGATGAAGGTCTTACTGAACTTTGATTGAGAAAGCATGCAATGGCGACCCTGATTACCGACGTCAAAGTCATCCTCACCGCGCCCGAGGGCATCAACCTGTTGGTGGTGCGGATCGAGACCAACCAGGCGGGCCTGTACGGCCTGGGCTGCGCGACCTTTGCCTACCGGCACCTGGCGGTGCAGTGCCTGCTGGAGCAGTATCTGCGGCCGCTGCTGCTGGGCCGCGACGCCACGGCCATCGAGGAACTGTGGCAGCTGATGCACCAGAACGCCTACTGGCGCAACGGGCCTATCGAGAACAACGCCATCTCGGGCGTGGACATGGCGTTGTGGGATATCAAGGGCAAGATGGCCAACATGCCGCTGTACCAGATGTTTGGTGGAAAGTGCCGCGAAGGCGTACCTATCTATCGACACGCGGACGGAAAGGACCTGAGCGAGCTGTGCGACAACATCCAGAAGTACCAGGAGCAGGGTATCACCCACATTCGCTGTCAAAGCGGTGGCTACGGCGGTGGTGGTTATGGACCGGCACCATCCAACGCCCCAAAGGGGTCACTGGATGGTGTCTACCTGGACAGCAAAAAATACATGCGTGACACGCTCGAATTGTTTGACGGCATTCGCAACAAGGTGGGTTTTGATGTAGCGCTTTGTCATGACGTGCATGAGCGCCTGAAGCCTATTGAGGCAATCAAGTTCGCTCACGAGCTGGAGCGGTTTGACCTGTTTTTCCTGGAAGACGCCATTCCGCTGGAAGAAGGCAACTGGATGCGCCAGCTGCGCGCCAAGACCAGCATCCCCTTGGCACAGGGCGAGCTGTTTAACAACCCTTACGAGTGGAAGTTTCTGATCACCGAACAGTTGATTGACTACATCCGGGTTCATTTGAGTCAAATCGGCGGAATCACGCCTGGCAGAAAATTGCAGATTTTTGCTGAGCAATTCGGTGTAAGAACGGCATGGCATGGCCCGGGCGATATGTCACCGTTGGCTCATGCGGCAAATATTCATATTGATCTGGCGGCCCGGAATTTCGGTGTTCAGGAGTGGTCCGGTACGGAGCCTCCCAATTTTGTGATCCAGGAGTTGAAAGGCCCCCAAGCTGCTTTGCTGGATGTATTTCCCGGACTCCCGGAGTTCAAGAATGGCTATGTCTACGCCAATGACAAGCCAGGCCTGGGTGTGGATCTGGACGAAGTGGAAGCCAAAAAGTACCCCTGTGAAAATGTCATAACAACGTGGACGCAAACCCGACTTGTAGATGGAACGCTTCAGACGCCGTAAGTGTTGTATCCCGCTGAAGTCTGGAGTAAATCCTCGGGCCGGACCACCAGAATCAGATTTCAAGGTGATTACCGGTTGCGTGTTCAAGCATTAGATATAGGCATACCCTATGCTTCGCGCTCTTGGATCCAGTGTGAACCCGCGCCGTAGACCTCATTGCAAACGTCGGCAATGATCTGATAGTCACGGCGTATCTCCTCGGTTGCCGGAGTCCACAGTCCGCCGTCCCTGACCTGGGCTTCGTGATGAACAACATGTGCGGCCCAGCAGAGGCGAATTTCTCTCATGGTCTATCAGAGCGGTTACTTCGGACTAACTGGTGCTCCAACGCAGGCCTCTTCGACTTTGTTCACGCCGCAGCAATCGCCAGCATACTACCCGCAGGATCCGGAGGTGGCAATGGCTGACCGCCGCAAATCGCCGATCAGGTGCAGGTAAAGATGCGTCAACGCGATGTCTTCGACGTACTTCATTTAGTTGTCGAAAATCTTTGCGCAGCCCTGGAATCTTCGACGGACTTTGCTAGGTCAAAAACCGCAGAAAAAGTAGCCGAAAGGTATTCATCTCAAAGGAATTCCGCGACGGACTTTATTCATGGCAATCAGCTATTCCGTGGGAATAACGTCTGTCGGAGATGGGGGTGCCATGCTGGCGGCAATACGGGTGGTCGGCCATGCCAGCGCCTGTCTCCTTTGCCCTCTCACTCAGGAACGCATTTCAACTGTGTGGCAGATAGAAATTCCACCTACGACGTCGTTGAATTGTGACTACCCCGATCACCGCTCATTGACTGCTACTTGGAGCGCATTCCGGCGCCGATGTGCATCGAGCACGATGTGCGTCGTAAAGCTTCTGACGTTGGCGTCGTGTAGCAGGCATTCGTTGCAGAACACTTCATAGGCCGCGAGGTCGGGCACGATGACGATGAGGAC
>NZ_JBFUAZ010000368.1:0-4318 GCF_056406035.1 Polaromonas sp. P1_E1_2
CCCGTATTTCATGACCAAGCACGAGAGCGAAAAAATCGTGCGCAAGGAATGCAAGGTGCCGTGGACGGTGTTTCGCCCTGCCATGGTGGTCGGCGACAGCACCACCGGCGAAATGGACAAGATCGACGGGCCGTAYTACTTCTTCAAGCTGATCCAGCGCATGCGGCAGCTGCTGCCGCCCTGGATGCCGGCAGTGGGGCTGGAGGGCGGGCGRGTCAACATCGTTCCGGTCGAYTTTGTCGTCGMTGCGCTGGACCACCTCAGCCACAAAACCGGTATTGCCAAAAAATGCTTTCACCTGGTGGACCCGGTGGGCTACCGCGTCGGCGATGTGCTGGACATCTTCAGCCGCGCAGCCCATGCGCCCAAGATGAACCTGTTCGTGAATGCCGCCCTGCTGGGCTTTATCCCGCGCGGCGTCAAAAAGAGCCTGATGGCGCTGGCGCCGGTGCGCCGCGTACGCAATGCGGTGCTGGCCGACCTGGGCCTGCCGGAAGACATGCTGACGTTTGTCAACTACCCGACCCGCTTTGACTGCCGCGACACCCTGGCCGCGCTCAAGGGTTCGAACATCGAATGTCCCAACCTGAAAGACTACGCCTGGCGCCTCTGGGATTACTGGGAACGCCACCTGGATCCCGACCTGCATATCGACCGCTCGCTGCGGGGCACGGTCAACGGCAAGGTGGTGCTGGTCACCGGTGGTTCGTCAGGCATCGGCCTGGCGGCGGCGCACAAGTTTGCCGATGCGGGTGCCATCACCATCATCTGCGGGCGCGACCAGGACAAGCTCGACGAAGCCTGCAAGGAAGCCAAGGCCAAGGGCTATAACTTCGTGGCTTACCCGGCCGACATCGCCGACATGGTGGATTGCGACCGTTTCATCAAGGAGCTGATCGCCAACCATGGCGGCGTCGACTTCCTCATCAACAACGCGGGCCGCTCCATCCGCCGCGCCATTGAGGCCAGCTACGACCGCTTTCACGATTACGAGCGCACCATGCAGCTCAATTACTTTGGCTGCCTGCGCGTGACCATGGGGCTGTTGCCCGGCATGGCTGCCAAGCGCAAGGGCCATGTGGTCAACATCAGCTCCATCGGTGTGCTGACCAATGCGCCGCGCTTCTCGGCCTATGTGGCCTCCAAGGCCGCGCTGGACGCCTGGACGCGCTGCGCATCCAGTGAGTTTGCCGACGTCGGCATCAGCTTTACCACCATCAACATGCCGCTGGTGCGCACGCCCATGATTGCGCCGACCAACCTGTACAACAACGTGCCCACGCTGTCCCCTGAAGAGGCCGCCGACATGATTGCGCAGGCCTGCATCTTCAAGCCGGTGCGCGTCGCTACGCGCCTGGGTATCACCGGCCAGCTCATGCATGCGCTGGTGCCGCGCATTGCCCAGATCGCCATGAACACCAGCTTTCGCATGTTCCCCGACTCATCGGCCGCCAAGGGCGACAAGAGCGCCAAACCGACGCTGTCGGCCGAAGCGGTGGCGATGCAGCAGATGATGCGCGGGATTCATTTCTGAGCCTGTTCCAGACTTGATGCCAAACGGACCTGGTTCTCCAGGCCCGTTTTTCGTTGGCGGCGCCGCGGCTGGGGGATAATCCCGGTCCAGGCGCCGTTGCCGCACGTGTGCCGTCAACAAAGGCTATCCATGATTCTGGTCACTGGCGGAGCCGGTTTTATCGGAGCCAACTTCATTCTGGACTGGCTCGCGTTGCACGATGAGCCGATCCTCAATATCGACAAGCTCACCTACGCGGGCAACCGCGACAACCTTCGTGGGCTTGAGGGTGACAGCCGCCATGTCTTTGCGCACGGCGATATCGCCGACAGCCGGTGGGTGGCCAGCCTGCTTGCGTTGCACCGGCCGCGCGCCATCATCAACTTCGCGGCGGAGTCGCATGTCGACCGCTCCATCGACGCGGCCGAAGAGTTTGTGCAGACCAATATCGTAGGCACTTTCCGCCTGCTGGAGGCCGCGCGCGCCTACTGGTCGGGGCTGGAAGGATCAAGCGGCACGAACTTTCGGTTTTTGCAGGTGTCGACGGATGAAGTCTATGGCTCGCTGACGTCGGCGGCGGCGGCTTTCCGCGAAGTTGACCGCTATGAACCCAACAGCCCTTATGCCGCAAGCAAGGCGGCCGCCGACCACCTGGTGCGTGCCAGCCATCGCACCTATGGCCTGCCGGTGCTTACCACCAACTGCGCCAACAACTATGGGCCCTACCAGTTTCCGGAAAAACTGATCCCCCACATGATTGTTGCAGCGCTCGAAGGGCGGCCCCTGCCGGTCTACGGTGATGGCCTGCAGGTGCGCGACTGGCTGTATGTCAAGGACCATTGCAAGGCGATCCGCATGGTGCTGGAGGCCGGCCGGCCCGGTGAGACCTACAACATCGGTTGCCAGGGAGAAAAAACCAATCTGGATGTCGTGCGCACGATTTGCCGCCTGCTCGATGAATTGCGGCCGGTGCCGGCCGGCTATGCCGGCTTGATCACCCATGTAGCCGATCGCCGCGGCCATGATGCCCGTTACGCCATCGATTCGAGCAAGATCCGCCATGAGCTGGGCTGGCATGCTGACCAGAGCTTCGAAGCCGGCCTGCGCCACACCGTGCGCTGGTACCTGGACAACCCAGGTTGGCTGCAAGCGGTGCGTGAGCGCGGCCATACCGGGTGAGTCCATGCTGAAGATCCTGCTGTTCGGCAAGAGCGGGCAATTGGGCGCGGAGCTCTTGCGCAGCCTGGCCGCGTTGGGCGAGGTGATTGCACCTGATCGGAGTCAGCCTGGCGGCGACCTTGCCGACAGCGTTGGTATCCGGAACGCCGTACTCGGAGCCAGGCCCGATATCGTCGTCAATGCGGCGGCTTTCACCGACGTTGATGCGGCCGAGGGCCAGCCTGATATGGTCAACGCGATCAATGCCGATGCACCGGCCGTGCTGGCCCGGTCGTGTGAAGAGACCGGCGCCTGGTTTGTTCACTATTCGAGCGACTATGTCTTTGATGGCAGCGGAGGAACGCGGCCGTGGACCGAGGACGACACCGCCTTGCCGCTGAACGCCTATGGCCTTGGCAAGCTGCTCGGCGACCAGTTGGTCGCGAAAAATTGCGCACGGCACCTGATCTTCCGCACAAGCTGGCTTTATGCGGCGCATGGTGAAAACTTTGCAAAGAAAATCCTGCACAAGTTGCGCAGGGACGGCCGGCTGGCGGTGGTTAACGACCAGTTCGGTGCACCCACCGCAGCGGCCTGGCTGGCCGACCTGACTGTGTTGGCGTTGACGCGCGTTCTCGCGGATGAGCAATTGGCCGGGCTTTATCACGCGGCTGCCGCCGGTGAAACTTCCTGGCATGGCTATGCGTGTTTTGTCGTTGAGCAGGCACAAAAAACCGGCCTGTTGCCCAGTGTGCCCATCGATGTGGTCCAGCCCGTGGCGTCAACTGCTTACGCGCAGGCAGCCCGCCGCCCATTGAACTCGCGACTTGATACTTCGAAGCTGCGGCGGACTTTCGGGGTCGACATTCCCGATTGGCAAACCGGTGTCGCCAAAATGGTTGAGGAGCTCTCATGAAAGTCACCCCGACGGCCCTGCCCGAAGTGCTGCTGATTCAGCCTGAAGTTCATGCCGACGCGCGGGGCCTGTTTCTCGAAAGCTTCAACAGGCGCGATTTTGAGCGGGCAACCGGGCTTGACGGCGGTTTTGTACAGGACAATCATTCGCACTCGGCTCGCCACGTGCTGCGCGGCCTGCATTACCAGCTCAGGCAACCCCAAGGCAAGCTCGTGAGGGTGGTCAGCGGCAGCATCTGGGATGTTGCGGTCGACGTCCGGCGCTCCTCGCCGAATTTCATGCGTTCGGTCGCGTTCGAGCTGTCGGCCCAGGAGCATCGGCAGCTTTGGGTGCCGCCGGGCTTTGCGCACGGCTTTTTGGTGCTTAGCGAATTTGCCGACGTGCTGTACAAGACCACCGACTACTACGCCGCCGAACATGAACGCTGCATCCGTTGGGACGACCCGGATCTGGCGATTTCCTGGCCCCTGGCGGGCGCTGTGCCTCTGCTTTCAGCCAGAGATTGTGACGGCGTGACTATGGCGCAGGCGGAGCTGCCGCCATAGCCGCCACGCGTACTATTTTTTTGACCAGACAACCCGGTTGATGTAGTCGATGTAGCTCGTCACGACACGTACAATCTGCGTCGAGACGAATGGATTTTCGTAGTCGGCAATGGGCAGAACCGGGCGCCGGTCGCGGTCATATTGCGACGTCACGATCTCGATGGCGTCTATCACGCGGTCCTTCTT
>NZ_JBFUAZ010000369.1:0-4315 GCF_056406035.1 Polaromonas sp. P1_E1_2
CGATAGGGGTGTGCCAGTTTTTCGGCTTTGCCGGGCCACAGGCGGGCGGCCCCCTCGGGGGGCAGGGAGTTACGCGAAGCGAACGACCGTGGGGGCCTAAAATACCTCATGAAAATTCTCCTGGTCAAGCTGTCCTCCCTGGGCGACGTGGTGCACACCCTGCCGGTGGTGCAGGACATCCACGCCGCGCTTGCGGACGCGCGCATTGACTGGGTGGTGGAAAAATCATTTGCGCCGCTGCTGGCGCGCCACAAGGGCTTGCACCGCGTGATTCCCTGTGAGATCCGGCGCTGGCGCAAATCATTCTGGACGCTGGCCACGCGAAACGAATGGCGTGCCTTCCAGCGGGACCTTCAACGTGAAGCCTATGACACCGTCATTGACTTGCAGGGCTTAACCAAGTCGGCGCTGGTAGCGCGGCTTGCCACGGTGGCGCCCGGCGGCAAGCGCTATGCCCTGGCCAACCAGACCGAGGGCTCGGGCTATGAGGCACCTACGCGATGGGTGGCTGACGTGGCCATCACCCTCACACCGCATATTCACGCGGTGCAGCGCTCACGGGAGCTGGCGGCGCGTGCGCTGGGCTACGCCCCGAAAGGAGCGCCGGATTTTGGATTAAAAATACCTGCAGCCCTTGAGAGACGGGCGCAAGCAGCTACTGAAAAGATAGCACCTGCAGCGTCGAAAGGCCGGGTGGTACTGGTCCACGGCACCTCGCGCGCCGACAAGGAGTGGCCGCTGGACCACTGGATCACGCTGGGGCGGCGCCTCCATGCGGCCGGCTACCCGGTGGCACTGGCGCACGGCAACGCACACGAGCTGGCCACCAGCCAGGCCATTGCGCAGGCGCTGACCAAAACCGCCGCGGACAGCGCCCTGGTGCTGCCGCTGCTGCCGCTCGACGCGCTCACTGAAGCGCTGGCGCAGTGCGCCGGTGTCATTGGTGTCGACAGCGGTGTCAGCCATATTGCCGTGGCGCTGGATTTGCCGCATGTGCAGATCTACAACTTCGACACGGCGTGGCGCACCGGCCCCGGCACCCTTGGCCACGGGGGGCGGCAGGTCAGCGTGTTTGCGCGCCCGGCACCCACGGTGGAAACCGTCTGGCAGGCCTGGCTGGCTTGCTGGGCGGTGAGCAGCCCCACCCGTGCCGGCGGGGCGAAATGAGTGCGCTGGCCCTGAAACTTTATTCGCTTCTGATGTGGCTGGGTCAGCCGCTGCTGCGCCGCAAATTGGCGCGCCGCGGCAGGCAGGAGCCCGGCTACCTTCAGGCGGTGCAGGAACGGTTTGGCCACTACACCCAGCCGGTGGAAACCGCCTCTGAGCTGGTTTGGCTGCATGCCGTTTCGCTCGGCGAAACGCGCACGGCGGCCATGCTGCTCAAGGCGCTGCGCGCGCAACACCCCGGCTTGCGTATTTTGCTGACGCACGGCACGGCCACCGGACGTGCCGAGGGCGTGGCCCTGCTGCAGCCCGGCGACGTGCAGGTATGGCAGCCCTGGGACAGCCCGGGCGCAGTGGCGCGGTTTTTTGGCCACTTCAAGCCACGCTTGGGCCTGCTGATGGAAACCGAGATCTGGCCCAACATGGTGGCCGCAGCCCAGGCACGTGCCATGCCGCTGGTGCTGGTCAATGGCAGGCTGTCCGAAAAATCCCTGCAGCAGGCGCTGAAAATGTCGCCGCTGTCGTTTCCGGCTTACGCGGCGTTGTCTGCGGTGTATGCCCAGACCGATGACGACGCCCGGCGCTTTCGCCAGGCGGGTGCTGCGGTGAGCGGCGTGTTCGGCAACCTCAAATTTGACGCTTCGCCCGACGAYGCCCAGCTGGAAAAAGGCAAGGTCTGGCGCCGGACGCTCGGACTTCCGGTGCTTATGTTTGCCAGCTCACGTGAAGGCGAAGAGCAGGAATTTTTAAAGCAATTAAGTGCCACAGCCCAATCTGAACGGGCGCAACAAGCTATCAATTCTGTAGCAAATGAATTGCAGGCAGAAGCACACAAGGAGGGGCCGGGAAGCCAGTTCAGGGTGTTGCTGGTGCCGCGCCACCCGCAACGCGTCAATGAGGTGGAGGCTCTGGTGCAGCAGCACGGCCTGCGCGTCTCGCGCCGCTCGCACTGGCCCGATACGGCGGGCGGTCCGGCCGTGAACGACGATGCGCTGCATGCGGATGTGTGGCTGGGCGACTCGCTGGGTGAAATGGCGCTGTATTACGCGATGAGCGATGTCGCCTTGCTGGGCGGCAGCTTCGCGCCGCTGGGCGGGCAAAACCTGATCGAGGCGGCTGCCTGTGGCTGCCCGGTCGTGATGGGCCCCCATACCTTCAACTTCACCGAAGCCGCCGAGCTGGCCATCGAGGGCGGTGCAGCCCGGCGTGTGGTCGACATGGAGCAGGGCGTGCGTGCCGCCCGAAAGCTGATGGACAAACCCGAAGCACGCGCAGCCTCCGTGGCGGCCGGGTTGGCCTTCGCCGACCGCAATCGGGGCGCCACGGTGAAGACGGTGAGTGCGCTCGAGAGCTTTTTGGCAGCCCCAGCGAAGTAAGGCCACACCATGACCGAACCATCCAAAACCAAACTACGGGTACCGATCTGGTTCTGGATGCTGCTCTTCATGGCCGCGTGCCTCTTCGGTTTCGGCACCTACGTCATCCTGACACTCATCTAGTATCTAGCGAGCACGGATTTCCCCTTTCAGGCCGGGGCCGCGGGACTGGCTTTGCCAGACCGCAGGCGCAGCGGCCCGTCGGGGGGGGTAGCCACACGAAGTGGGAGCTTGGGGGCTACTTCAGTACCTGATGACAAGTGCAGTTGCCCCAGGCATAAAGGCGCAGGTGATGCGCCCAGTCGCGCAGCGTGGCCCAGGCGCCGCCGGTCGCCACTTCATAAGGCGTCAGGCCAAACATGCCCAGGCTGATGGAGGGCTCCACTGACACCACTGAATGCCAGGTTCGCTTGGGGATGAACAGGGCATCGCCGGCTTCAACGCGGGCGTGGTAGCCATGGGCTTTTTCGAAGGAGGCGAGTTCGCGGACTTGCTCGGGCAGGCGCGAGACGTTGATGTCACTCAGCGTGGCACCCCAGTCGTATTTGGCGGCCGGGCACATGTGCTGGCGCTGGTCGGGTGAGAAAAGGATGAACTCCTTGACGCCCTGGAGTTGCACAAACCAGTTGTGCGGGAAATCGTTGTGCAGGCCGGTCACGGTATTGGCCGGGCCCATGAACACGTATTCCCAGGTCATGCGGCCGGGCCACAGGCTCTTGATGAGCAGGTCGCGCCGCAGCTCGGGGTATTTTTCGAGGATGTCCCACTGCGCCAGGTACAAGGTCGTCGGCTTGAACGACTGCATGTGGGCCCAGTTCAGGTGAAAGCGCTCGCCGGGTTTGTAGCTGTCCCGCACCGGCTTGGGCAGCAGACCTGCCATGGGGTCCGGCGTGCGTTGCGCCGCCTTGCCGAGTTCCCGCAGGTAGGGCGCAACCGGAAGGAAGGGGCGGCCCTTGGTCACGCCCTGTTCGACCAGGCCATCGGTAAACTTGACCGGCACCTCGGCGCCCTTGCCGGCACAGACGTCGGCGAGGAATTCAAACGACCATTTTTTCCAGGCCGGCCAGTGATGGATGCCGCCCTTGACCAGCACGGGTTTGTCAAACGGTTGCTGGCGTCCCGCGCGCTTGAGTTCTTCCCAGGTGGTTTCCTCGATCAGCTCGAAGCTGGGGCCTTTGGGGATGTGTACCGGCGCATCGGTCACGCGTTCAGCCTCTATCGGCAAGGGCAGGGGATTGTGTGCGGGCATCAACATGGAAATTCTGGCCCCGGGCCGGGCCTTTGTTGGAGTGTTGTGAAGCGTACCGCGATTTACCTGGCCAGCAGTGCGTTGATTTTTTGCAGGTCTTCCGGTGTCAGCGTGCCATTGGCCTGGCGCAGTTTCAGGTCGCCCAACAGCACGTCGTAGCGCGCCTTGGCCAGGTCGCGTTTGGTCTGGAACAGCTGGCTCTGCGAGTTGAGGACATCGATGTTGATGCGGACGCCGACCTGGTAACCCAGCTTGTTGGCATCCAGTGCGCTCTGGCTTGACAGCTCGGCGGCTTCCAGCGCCTTGACCTGGCCCTGGCCCGACAGCACGCCGAAATAGGCCGTGCGCGTGGCCTGGGCCACGGTGCGGCGCGCACCTTCAAGGTCGCTTTGCGCCTTGTCTTTCAGCGAGAGGGTTTCGCGCACGCGGTTTTGCGTCGCAAAACCGGCGAACAGCGGCACGTTCAGCACCACACCGATGGTGGTTGTGTTGGTGCGAAAGGCAAACGGCGGGATGGTGGTGGCCG
>NZ_JBFUAZ010000370.1:0-4308 GCF_056406035.1 Polaromonas sp. P1_E1_2
GTGCTGCACTATGCGGCAAAAACTTATCGTCATTGCGGCGATGAAGACATCGAATGGCTGATTTCACAAGGCTGCGATGTGAACGCCCGCAATGCGAACGGAGATTCCCCGTTGTTGGTCGCATCACGGCTTCCTGACAAGCGCAACGGCGCAATGTATCGATTGCTGCGCCACGGGGCCGAGCCGAATATTCGTGACCGGAATGGTTTGGCTGCGATACATCACGTTTGTGCAACGGAAAACGGGGTGGGCATGGTTGGCGCACTCAGGCATCGCAACGCCGATTTGAATGCAGATTCATCGATGGGCTCTCCGCTCTGGATTGCGAATGCGGCAGACCGCTATGCGGCGCGCGATAAATTATGGCCGCTCAATTTACAGCTCATCTCTCCGGCGACCGCTTACGAGGGTGACGCTTATGCAAATTTGCTAACCGCGATCAAGCACCACGATGTAGCTTCGATGGCGCGCTACATTGATGTCGTACAGCTTGGCGAATCGCAGGTGCAAGCGCTGTATGTCTACGCCTGTTATTTTCAATGTGGTGTGCTTTTTGACCATTTGCAGCGGGTACATCCCTGGCGCCTGGTCGCCGATACGCCCGATTCCCCCGATACGTTCTTTGGCCGGGACTACGCGCTGAATCACCTGGACCTGCTAAACGATGAGCACCCGGCGGTTGGCGATTCCTATCGCATATTTGTTGCAGCGATCGCGCAATCCAACCCGGCGCAATTGCACGCATTGGCACAGACCCGCGATTTCGCGATCAATTGTCTGCGTGTTGTTGAATGGCGCAGTGCGCAAGCGCTGGAGTTCTTTGGGCTGCTCAAAACCAAAGAACTGACTTTCGAGCAGTTATTTTCGGGTAACGGCTTGTGGGTGCGCTGGCACGACAAGGAGGATGTGCCCGCAAACATCGCGGAGGTACTGATCGCCTTGCGTGCGATGGGGTTGGTCTTCCATGGCTCCGAATACGGGCTGAAAGATGCGGGATTGTCAGACGATTTGGTTCAACGGCTGTGTCGGCCTTGATCGCCGGCCGATAGCCAGGCACTAATTTTGGCGTAAGACTAACAATGTCAGAACCTTTTTCTTTAAAAATCACGGCCAAAAAAGTAAGCCCTGAAGCCCTGCAGGCACTTTCGCGCTTTGCTGCGGCAGTGAACAGCAAGGACGGCAGTGCCTTGCGGGCATTGTTGTCGGATTCTGCGCTCGCCAAGTCGGCGCTGACGACCAACAAGTTGTCGCCCGATATTTTCCTGCCGCATGCGCCATACACCAGTTATCAGTTCAACGTGGTGGATGCCTTGCATGAAGCAACCCAAGCCACGGAGTTGGAGGTCATGCTCGATGGCGCCGAAAAACTGCGCATGGAGCTGGACGGAACAGACCGTGACGCCGATGGATTTTGCGTGTTCTTTTTTGTGTGGCTGGCTTCGGTCGGCCTGACTGCGTTTGATGCGACGGCGAAGTCGTCTCACGGGTGGTCGGCGAAGTGGACGCAGGATGCTGCTAAGCTGACGTTGGTGAAACACAAACTACCGGGCGACGGCGACTCCGCAGAGACCTATGCAAAGCGCAATGCCGCTGCCGAGAAATCGTCTTGCGGGTTTCTCATCAAGCAGTTCAAGTACACGGTGGGAGGCGACTTCAATCGCCTGGTGTCATCGCTGCAAGAAGACAGCGTGATGATGGTTTCGTTTTCGCACATCATCGACAAGCTGGCCGCGTTAAAGCGCGTGAAGACCGATAGCCAGTACTCGGATCATCGCTTTGATCTGGAGGTGCTGAGCAAGACCGTGTTGTCGCCGGACCAGGTGGAGAGCCCGCATCTGGGGCGAGTCAACGGGTTCGAGATCATCTCCATCAACGGGCAACTGGGCCCTTGGAATTTTGATTACGACGCAGCACTGGCCCATGTCGAGAAAGTCATCACGCGGCCTTTGCATCGTGAAGTTTTGGGCGAGGCAGGTACCGATGAGCAATATGCTTGTCTGCATTGGGCGGCGGGAGATATTTCTGCCGTGCTGACGCTGCATCCGAACCGGTTTTCATTTCGCTTACAGCGCTTCCCCGATCTGACCAAATTCCCTCTCGCACGGATTTATGCCTTGTATCAGGACGGGATAGAACCCAGTGCGTTCCACTGGATGCAGTTGAAAACTCTGGCGCAAGAGCGGGCCGCCCAGGGTGACGCGGATGATTTGCATATCCTGGCTTTGCTGTATTTGTATAACAGGTACGGGTTGGAGCGCGACACGAACAAGGCTGAAGAATTGTTCATTCAGGCCGCGGAGCGCGGCAGCACGGAGGCCATGTGGCTGCTGGGCACCACCTACACGCACTTTGATAGATTCAAAGACGAATGGCCCAAAGATCTGGAGAAGGCCCGGCACTATTTGCAAATGGGGGTTGATCTCGGGTCTTCGCGCTGCAAGGACAGTCTGCAATGGGTGCTCAAGAGTCTGCAGTGATTCACTCGAAGTGATGGGGCCTGTGCTGCTCCATCAGTCAACGGCCTGATAGAAATTGAAAGGAACCACCATGGGCCTACATGCAGAAGTCAAACACATCGACCTGACCATCCGCCCCGCCGCAGCCAAGCAGATGCGCCAGGATCTGGGGGCGCAGGGCCTGCTGGATGCGGCGACCACCTCGGCGGCCGATTACCTCACCCAACAGTTCTGCGAAGTCACCAGCAGCCGCTCGGGGCTGTGCATCACCAACATCAGCTGGGACCAAATCGACGAAGACCTGTATGCGCTGCTGGACCGGCTCGCGCCCTACGTGAGCAGCGGCGGTTTCGTCAAATTCAGCTGCGAGGGCCGCACCTGGGCCATGGCGGTGTACGAGCAGCAGGCGCTGCTGCCCCTGGGTGAGTTGCTGTCGTTCAAGAACAAGCCCCAGGAAGTGGCGGTTTCGAGCGAGTGGGGCGACAGTGGCCATGACGGCAACACCCTGGTGCACGATGCCACCGCCACCGAAGAGAAGCTGAAGGACTTCTGGTACTGGCGCCACGGCGTGTTGATGTTGGCCCTGAAGGTGGCCTATCTCGGCGAGAGCCTTGGGCACCTCAAGAGCCTCAACAAAAAGGTCGTGGGCGATGTGCACGGCCTGTGCGGCAACGCGCACGACTTCCTGACCGGAGAGAGGACGCTGAGCAAGTCCCAGGTCAACTCGTTTGCCGACGAAGCGCCACCTTATGCGAAGCGGCTGCTGGACGTCATGGCCACCATCGAGAACCGGCCTGACACCCAGGAACTGTCGATCTGGCGGCGCGCTCGCAAGTGGTGAAGCCTACAAGGATTCACGCATATCTGGGTCCATCCGAGAGCATCAGATTCTCGGCAAGCCTGCGTTTTATCTCCCTCATGAAAGACTAATAGATGCAAGACTTCAGCGCAGAAATCCTGTTCAAAGCAGAAACGGATGCGGAATCCTTTGGGCAGAGAGTCGGTGCGCAACTCGGTGCGACAGAGTCGTATTTCGACAAGGCACTTCAAAGCCTGGGCGCGTCGCTGCCCGGTGCGTGCAATGAGTTCTCCGTGGAGCGCTTTCGGCGCTATCGGAATGTAGTGAGCGTGCAGTTTTATGCCGGGGATCGCTCGGAATACAGGCCCATTCTTTCGGCCCTTTTCCAACTCGGCGCGCACATGGTCAAACTGCATGTCGGAGCCGACGACTACAACGAGGTCGAACTCTATGCGGATGGCAAACAGACCAAGAAGAAAGCAGCCTTTCTCAAAGAGTTTCAGTCCATTGCGCTACCTGACCCGACTTCGGACTTTCAGCGGGCGCTCGCCAACAGGAATTTCAACCGTGCCGAAGTCCTGGTCCCCCAGATTGACGTGACCAGAATAACGCTTGACGACGAGATTCTCGAAGCCTTGATGCTCCGGGAGGCATCTCCTATTGCACTGCATTTAATCGAACAAGGCGTCATTCGTGAAAATCGCCGTATTAGTCAGTATCCCGCGCCGCTAACGACCGTTGCGGCATATTGGTGCAACCTGCCAGTGTTGAAGGCGCTTTGTGCTCTGGGATTCGACCCTTACGAAACCAACACCGACGGCGAAACTGTATTGCATATTGTTTTGTCGTCAGCAGAATTCGAAGCCATCGAAACCTGCCGGTGGGTCGTTGAGAGATGCAAAGACAACCTGAATCCCGTCACCCAGTGTGGCAGCCCGATTTGGCACTCGTTCGACAGTGGTGAAAATTCCTTAGGCGCACGGATCTTCAGGGAGCAGGGTGCGCTTTTGATCGCGCCTGAAGGGTTCTATGAAAACCTGTCGCGTGATGAAG
>NZ_JBFUAZ010000371.1:0-4299 GCF_056406035.1 Polaromonas sp. P1_E1_2
GGCAACGTGCGATAAAAAATTCTGCGAGAGCGGTTCCGAGCAAACGGCCAGCGGCGCTGTCTACGGGATAGTGAACGCCGGCTACTGTGCGGTTGACTGCAATACGGGCCGCGAGCCGTTCCAATTGTTCTTTGTATTTGTGGCCTGACGGCAGTAGTGTGAGCAACACCGTGATAATTATGAAGGCTTCAGTCGCATGCCCGCTTGGCCAACTTGCGTGCCCAGGCGTAGGAATCATGGGTTGTATTTGTGGCGAAAGCTCCACAGGGCGTGGACAAGCGAAAGCGTGCTTGAGGCGCATTTCTACGTCAATTGCCAAGGCAAGCATTAGCGTCACGAGCTCCATCGTCCATTTGTGCCGGTGATCGGTTAGTCCTACGACTGAGCCCCAGAAGGGAGTTAAGCTGGACATTTGCGCCAGAATTTCCACCCCTCTGTCCTCCCGCAGTTGGGCGTAATTTTCAACCAATTGAAGTTGTTGCCGGAAGACTGCCACGTCGGGCCTGACGAAGGTGGCAAGCTTCATGTTGGATAGCGGCTTTTGCGTCAGGTCTACAAATTCGACTGCGATTTCTTTTGCAGACTGATTGACCTGAAAGTGCAAACCCGACACCAGTTCCAAGCCGCAAACTTGCAATCTGGGCATCACATCCCACTGGACGAGGCGCTCTGGTTTGTCCAGCGGCACCGGAAGGTCAATCGGGAATACGGCACCCTTGAATGGGCCGACCAGCGCTGCCCGACTCCTGATGAGAGCGTCCGAAAGCAGGGGGCTGGGGCCCGTGCCACCCGTACCTCCGGTCCCGCCAGTACCACCTGTGCCACCTGTGCCGCCAGTGCCGCCAGTGCCGCCCGTACCACCTGTGCCGCCGGTACCRCCAAGCAAACTAAAAATACTCATAAAAAACCCCCTGAAGTAGTGTTGTTAATATGGCAGGCCAGCTTTTTGAAGGGCTGCGGACCAAGTTTTCCCTATCTCATACTGACTGCTTGGGCTGCGTGCTAAATAGCTGCGCACTGTTAAAGCGGGTTCTAATCTCAGCAGCTCGGCAACGGTCTTTTCTGCTTGGTCAAGCTGCCCTAAGTTCACCTGGGCAACTGCCAAGGTTCGCAGGCTGGACGTATGCGTGCGGTTGGCTCGAAGCGATAGAGTGATTAGTTCTAGAGCCTTGGCGTATTGACCCGCTGAATTGGCGGCGGTGGCCGCCAAGGAGAAGTAAAAATACCGAAGTGGATCAAGCGGTGAAAGCTTTAGGGCTCTTTCGGTCCCCACAACGGCCATATCTCCTTCTCCTTTAAACGCRTGCATTGTCCCCTTGAGCAGCCACGCTAGCGAATCATTAGGATTGATGCTAAGCGCCTGTTCGTAGCGTTGAGAGCCTGCGTCTAGCTGTCGTAGAAGGTTCGTGTATATGAATCCTTCTACGGTGAGGGCGAAAGCACAGTCCGGCTCACTATCCATGGCCTGCTTGGTGCAATTCAACGCGAGTTGAGCCTCTTTCGCAGAGTCTGTGGACCACCCCTGTTGCACGCGAAGTACATGCCACTTGGCTAACCATGCGTGCGGCATTGGATGCCGACGGCTACGGTCAATCAGATGCTCCAGCATCTGCCGGGCTCGCTCGAAATCTGAGGGGGAGTTTCTATGCATGAGTGCGACAGCACCGAGTAACAGCGTATATCCTTCAAGATTGGGTAAAGATTGCCTTCGTGCTTTCTCAAGTTGTTGCGCCATGACTGACGAGCTAATGGCAGAAACCAATCGTGCGATCAGTTCATCGTCTGCCGCAAATAAGCCGTGTACTTGACCCTTCAGACTGTCCGCCCAGAGGATGTGACCTGTCTTTGCTTCGATCAACTCAACGAACAACGCCAACTGTGTTCCGGCGCTGCGGCATGTGCCAGACAAGATATACGTAGCGCCCAAGTGGGTCCGTATGTCTTCCATTGCCTCCGGACGTTCCCTAAACACAGTGGTCGAAAGACGCGAGATCACATGAAGTTCGGAGGTGCGGGACAAAGCGGCAATCACTTCGTCGGCCAAGGCCTCGCCAAGGAGTTCATGTCCCGGCTCGCTGCTGCGCATCGCGAAAGGGATCACCGCGATAGTCGGCCGCAAGTTCAGCTGGACTGCGGTGCCGGACGGTATTACCGGTGCATTGCCTGGCGGCCCGATCCGGTACGCCCTGATCGGCTCTTTGACGTGTTTGAGGTGGCATTCCCCCAAGTCTTCAACATCTGCGTCCAGCACGGACGAGACTTGATCACGTAGATCGGACGTCACGACTATCTCACCGGGCCCCGCCAAAGTACAGACGCGCGCTGTCAAATTCACGTCTGTGCCGTAAATGTCATGCTGGTCGGTCACAAAGCTCGCCAAATGGCCGCCCATGCGCAGATGCATCTGTTGCTCTGGGCGGAAGGCAGCATTGGCCCGTTGGCAGAAGTGCTGAATAGCGAAGGCTGCTTTGACAGACCCTTGGGCGCCGGCAAATTCCAGCATTAAACCGTCCCCCAGGCTTTTGACGATGCGCCCGCCATGCAGCGGCAGAATTTGCTGCTCAATCTGCTGTACCAGTTCTTGCCACCGCCGCACAAAACCATCTTGATCCTGCTCCATGATCCTGACGGACTCCACCACATCCATGACCAGCAGCACCTTCGTGCTTCGGTTCATGTGTGCCGGTAATTCCATTAGGGAGTGCATCGTAAGCGGTGTAACAATTTTTTACCTCCTCATTTTGTAGGAGGAAGTGCGCGTAATAAACACCTGATGTGCTACGGGCTCCTCTGTTGCCTCGCAGTGTTGTATCAGTGTTGAATTGTCGGTCATTCAGAGGAGTGAACATCAATCAATAGTTCACAAAAACCTCGCGTTGTGAGAATAGGGGCTGGTAGGTCGGATGCCGCAAGGCGGCGCGGCATTGTTGGTCCTTCGCGTGCGAAAACGCCTCGCAGCGACACGACAGGATGCAAGCTGCCGTTGTAGCCGGCTGCGTGCTCATGCCGGTCAAGTCTAATCTTTTGGTTAGCCGCACATCATAGAAACCACCGGTGACCACTTTTGATCAGGTGATCAGGGGCTGTGTCAGGCGGCTTACTCAGAGAGTGCAGATAGTGCCGGGCCGGCTCAAGCAAGGCTGAGAGTCTTTTGCTGTGCAGCCTGTTGCGCCAGCGTCTTGTAAAACGGCGTGAAGTCCGGCTCCGTCAGCCGCAGCAGCGCTTCAAAACTGTCGATCACAAAATACTGCTGCTGGAAGCTGTCGATCTTGTAGGTCGACGACATGCAGCGCAGCAGGTCGGCATTGTCCCGCAGCGCGATGCGCCTGGGCTCTGCAGACTCCACGCTCCAGGCCAGTTCGCCGGGGCTGCTGAGAATGCCGGCGCCGTAGGCGCGGACTTCATCGTTGCCTTGTTTGTCGCGCATCAGGCCAAATTCGATGGTGTACCAATACAGGCGCGACAGCATTTCGACCGCGCCGGGAATCGGCTGGGCGCCGTGCTCCAACGCATGCGCTTTCAGCGCGCCCTTGCCATAGGCCTGGATGTGATCGGCGTAGCTCGGGTCGAACAGCAGCGGCACGTGGCCGAACAAATCGTGAAAGATGTCGGGCTCGACGATGTAGTCGAATTCGGCCGGCGTGCGTATCCAGTCCGTCACCGGAAACTTGCGATTCGCCAGCAACGTGAAAAAGGGCACCTCGGGAATCAGCCCCGGCACACCCACCAGCTGCCAGCCAGTGGCTTTGAAGAGCCGCTCGTTCACGTCTTCAAACCGCGGGATGGCATCACTTGCGCCCAGGCTGGGCAGGGCTTTGATAAATGCGCTGCAGGCCCGGCCCGCCAGAAGCGCCGTCTGCCGCGTGTAGAGGCGCCGGTAGGTGTCGTGGTCTTGCGCGGTATAGGCCGCGTAGTTTTGGGGGCAGGTGTAGTCCGCATTGACCTGGCCGCCACGTGCGTAGTCACCCCGCGGCGGGCGGTCAGACTGGCCGTAGACTGCCGGCGGTGGCGTGTTGCTCTCTACTTCAGCCATTGGCTCTCCACGCGCTGGTAGTCACCGCTGGCTTTGGCCAGGTGCAGCCACTGGTCCACGTAAGCTTTGAACGTCACGTCCCCGCGCGGCAACAGGTAAGCCATTTCGCCGTACTGCAGCGGTTTGTCGGGGTTGATCGCGCACAGGCCCGGCTTCAGCCTCTGCTGGGTGATCGCCTCGGCCGATTCGGTGACGAAGACATCGGCGCGGTTGGCCAGGATTTCGTCAAAGATCGTCAGGTTCTCGGGGTTGAGCCGCATCTGCGC
>NZ_JBFUAZ010000372.1:0-4293 GCF_056406035.1 Polaromonas sp. P1_E1_2
GCAGAGGCCCGGGGCAACACGGCTTTCGAACGGGCCTTCAAGCGTACGGCAACAATTTCCGTCAATGACAGTTCCTTGGGCGTGCGCTTTGTGATGTGGAAAGCGACATCGCGGATCATCCAGGCCCATCCGCTAAGAGGCRTTGGCGCTGGCGCCTGGGAAGTGGATATTCCGCTGTACCAGGCCGATGGCACGCAACTTGAAACCGACTATTACGTCCACAACGAGATCCTTCAGTTGCTGGCCGAATATGGCCTGGTGGGCTGGATGTTCCTGCTGGCCCTTCTTGGCTATCTCAGCATGGCCGCGTGGAAAACGCTCAGAAACCGGGGATTCGGGTGGTTGCAGGAGGCCCCGGAACGTGCGCTTGTCCTGTCCAGCTTGCTGGCGCTTTTGATCGTCAGCAATATCGGTTTTCCCTGGCGCATGGCCACTACCGACGCGATCTTTGCGCTGGCGCTGGGGTTCCTGACTGCTTCCGACGCCCGCCTGGGCGTTCAAGGCAAGTTTGCCGCCCAACAACTTTCCTGGAAGCCTGTGTACTCGAAGTTGCTGGGCATCACTTTAATGTTTTGCCTCGCGCTGGCGATCTATATATCGCAACAGGCCGCCGTGGCGGAAAGCAGGATCGTCAGGTCCGTCAGACTGGCACTAACCATCACGCAGTCCGGGGATGTCAACAACCCGCGCTGGAACGCCACCAAGCGGGAAATATTGGAGCTGGTCAAAGAAGGCACCCGCATCAATCCCCACTACCGCAAGCTGACGCCCATGGTGGCTGACGAAYTGGCGCGCTGGGGCGACTGGCCAAACGCCGTCTGGATCTGGGAGTCTGTGGTGTCTTCGCGTCCGTACGTGGTGGCCYTGCTGACGAATATTGCCCGTGGGYATGCCCAGATGGRAGCCATGGACAAGGCTTTCGAATACCTGGARCGCAGCAAGAACCTCCAGCCGAAAGCGGCGTCAGTCCGATCGCTGGAAGTCGTCCTGCTGAGCCGGTCGGGGAGAACGGCAGAGGCCCAAAAGCTGACCAAACAATACCTGGCAGAAGGTATATATGACTATGACCTCCTGGATGCCGGGTGGATACTGGGTGTGAAAAACGGCGACTTGGATCTGGCCGTCCAGAGCATGGAACTGCGTAACAAAAGCTTTCCTGACCAGCAGGTCGACGGGCTGGTCAAACTGGGCTACCTCTATGCCATCCGGAAAAAAGATGACGCGAAGGCGTTGATGTTCTACAAGGCGGCCATGGCCGCATCACCCGAAAAAGACAAGGAAGCCACGCGTCAGCGCATTCCCCCCGACTACCGGTCCAGGCTCTGAGAAGCGGGTGCGGCTTTCTGCCATTGAACAGTGAACCGGTGCGAAACGGGATATGCCGGCTGATGGTGRTGGCTGGGCTCTTCAACTGACGGGCTCACGTACATATGCTCCTCGACCTGGACATCCCATCGCGTTGACAGATCGGCCGGATCTGCTGCTGCCAGCAGCACGGTGCTGCTCCGTGTGCCGTACGCATGGTCCGGAAAATCCACAAAGGCACTGGACAGAGCTTCTTCCAGCGCCAACGGCACGCCGGTGACCGGAAGGTCTTCGCGCGGCGCGCGCTGGCGATTACCCAGAGCCGACCACAGAGATGCCTGAAGCTCCGTTGCTTCCAGGCCTGAGCTCGTCTTCAGGGCGGCATGGAGGGAGCGTTTGAGTTCCAGGGTTTTGGGCCACGGCGTATCCAGTGCCGCATTGGACAACCCGTAAAGACCTGGTGACAGAACCTGAAGATGCAGGTTTGAAGCGCCAGACACCACGGCCGGCTTGTTTGTCACCCAGGCCCAGACGTTCCGCTGAAAATCGCCAACCACCAGGTTAAAGCCTGCGTAGTCCGCGCCTTCTTCTTCGAGAGCTGAAGCAAAACCTGCCGCATCATCGCGGCTTTCCAGCCAACGCGTCACCAGTTCCCCCCGCGAGCGGGCCCCGGCATCTGCGCGGGCTCCACGCACATTGGTGAGAAAAGCAATCCTGCCGCCCGGTGTCATGCCCATCCAGGTGCCGCCGGCACGCAAGTCACGGCCTGAAAGGACTTCTTGCCCCGAAGCGGTTCGCCAGCGGGCCAGCGGCAGCGTCGGCCGGTCCAGGAATTCATCGCGGTTGGCCGCAATCAGGAGCGGCCAGCGCTCCGATACGCCAATGGCAAACGCGATCAGGCACATGTCATGAGCCCCGCGCCCCTGTGCCGTGCATCAGATATCTTCCAGCAGCGGGTAGGGCAGGGGAAGCAGGCTCAGGGCTTCGCCTGTGGCGCTTCCCAGCGTCAACCGGCCGTCGCCGGCATCGGCGGCGGCAGAGGTCTGCATCGACACGATGGCGTCAAAGCCGCCAGCGGGATTGGCCGCCGCCGCGGCGACCAGCCCGCAAGGCTGCCCTGCATCGGAGGCGTGAAATATCTCCTGGCCTGTTGCCGGTGTTCCGGCGGTATGAACAAGGTATGCGCGCCGTTTGAGCGTGCCGCGGAACTGGCTGCGCGCAACGATTTCCTGGCCCGGGTAGCAACCCTTTTTGAAGTTCACCCCTCCGACGGATTCGTAATTCAGCATTTGCGGCACAAAGGCTTCAAAAATGGGTTGCGTGATCATCGCAATACCGGACTGCACGTCCAGCCAGTGCCACAAGGCGCTGTCGATGCGCGGGCCTTCGGGAGCGGGTGAAGCGGCAGGTACGCACAAAATCGCACGCGGCTGGCCCGCGCCGGGCTGCAAAAACACCATATTTGCATCACCAAAATCGGCTTTTGACCATACAGGGCGGGCGCCACCAGCTATCGAATCCATAGYGGCTCCGGTGACGCCATAGAGCGCGAATTCGGCACTGGCGTCGGTCAGTCTGGCCTTGGCACGCAGCACAAACATCGACAGGCGCTTGAGTATGGCAGGCAGGATGTCGCGGCTGCACAGCAGCAGCACGTCCTGCTGGCCGGCATCGCTGCTGCGCTTGAACACCACAAAACTGGCCTGCATCCGGCCCTTGGCATTGCAGAAAGCCGCCAGGCGCGCTTCGCCAGCCCCCATCAGGGCCACGTCCTGGGTCAGCTGGCCCTGCAAAAACGTGACGGCATCTTCACCGGAGGCACGGATGACACCCAGTTGCGCAAGTTCGGTGATGCCGGAAATCAGGTGAGCGGCAGAAGGCAGGGTCATGGGGCGTTCACATTCGATGAGGAGATGGGCTGAATTATCATAGGCTCGAGGTTTTGCGTTCTGTACAGAAAAGGTAGCTGGGTTGTGCGTCGTGTCTTTACAAGTCTGTTGATACTGGTATTTGCCGGCACCCTGCTGTTGTTTGGCGCGGGTTTGTGGTGGCTGCACGAGCCGATTCCCCTGCGGCTGGCCCCCGGCAGCCAGGTCGTAGACCTTGAAATCGAGCCCGGCACGCCCGCCAGCGGCGTGGCCGAGGTCATCGTGGCCAGCGGCGCCGATGTCCCGGCCCTGTTGCTCCATGCCTGGTTTCGCTTTTCGGGCCAGGCCCGGCTCATCAAGGCCGGCAGCTATGAATTGGTACCCGGCACCACGCCGCAAAAGCTGCTCGCCATGCTGGTGCGCGGCGATCAAGCCCTCAAAAGCGTCACCCTGGTAGAAGGCTGGACCTTCAACCAGGTGCGTGCAGCGCTACAAAAAGCAGAGCAGCTTGCGCCCGACACGCTTGGCCTGGCGCCCGAAATCATCATGCAAAAGCTGGGCAGGCCGGGTGTGCACCCCGAAGGCCGTTTCTTCCCCGACACCTACACCTACGCCAAGGGTTCCAGCGACCTGGCCGTGCTCAAGCGCGCAGCACGGGCCATGGACAAGCGGCTGGACGCTGCCTGGGTACTGCGAAGCCCGGACACACCGCTGAAAACCCCTGACGAGGCCCTGATCCTGGCCARCATCGTCGAAAAGGAAACCGGCAAGCCGTCGGACCGGGCCCAGATCGGCGGCGTTTTCACCAACCGGCTGCGCCTGGGCATGCTGCTGCAGACCGACCCCACCGTGATTTACGGGCTCGGCGACAAGTTCGACGGCAATCTGCGAAAACGCGACCTGCTGGCCGATACGCCCTACAACACCTACACCCGCGCCGGGTTGCCGCCCACGCCGATCGCCATGCCGGGCAAGGCCGCCCTGCTGGCCGCCGTGCAGCCGGCACCGACCAAGGCCATTTATTTTGTGGCGCGCGGCGACGGTACCAGCCACTTCAGCAGCAGCCTGGACGAGCACAACCGCGCGGTGAACAAATATATAAGAGGCCAGTGAATATGAC
>NZ_JBFUAZ010000373.1:0-4292 GCF_056406035.1 Polaromonas sp. P1_E1_2
CGAGGGGGATAGGCGCGCTGCTCAAGGCGGCCGGCCTCGCGCCCTCGGGCAGCGAAGCCACGCGCCTGATTGAAGGCGGCGGCGTGCGGATTGACTCCAGCGTGGTGAGCGACAAGGCGCTCAAGCTGAACAGCGGAACGTATGTGGTGCAGGTGGGCAAACGCAAGTTTGCCAGGGTCACGCTGGCCTGAACTGCGGCCCGGGGCGCTTTCCGCAGACTCGGGGCGGCGACCGAACGCTACTATTTTAATAGCTGCTTGCGCTTACCCCTATTGGTCTACAGGCATTTAACCTGCATACCAGTCATCTTGTTACCGAACCTCGATGGCCACGCGCCGGTTGCGCGGTTCTTCCACTTCGTCAGCGGTAGGCACGGCCAGGTCGCGCTCGCCCCGGCCCGCCGCTTCGATACGCTCTGCCGGAAACTGGCGGTCGATCAGTATCTGGCGCACCTGCTGCGCCCGCTGGGCCGACAGCACGTCGTTGCTG
Source organism: Polaromonas sp. P1_E1_2 (assembly GCF_056406035.1). Taxonomy (NCBI): domain Bacteria; kingdom Pseudomonadati; phylum Pseudomonadota; class Betaproteobacteria; order Burkholderiales; family Comamonadaceae; genus Polaromonas; species Polaromonas sp. P1_E1_2. Next base: position 490 of record NZ_JBFUAZ010000373.1, read on the forward strand.
GCTCCGGCGCCCACAGTGTCGGTATGGCCGGTGATCACGATGTCGCCGCCACTTCGGGCCAGCGCATCGGCGAGCACGTCTTCCATGATTTTCTGCGACTCGGCCGTCAGCACCGTGCCGCCCGCATCAAAGTACACGGTGTAACGCTTGCCCCTGGGCGGCGCCATGTCATACAGCGCAGCGTTATCGGCGCGAACCTTGGCCGGATCAGCCTGGTCCACCCTGGGGGCACCCGTTGAACCCCGCGCTGCCGTGGCACGCTGGAAAGGCACGGACAGCACCGCTTCGCCGCCTGCGCCTTCCCTGGCGCGCACCACCACGGCGGACGGCGTACCGCCCTCCTGCGGCAGCAGCACAACACGGGTGCCGGTGGAACAAGCCGCCAGCAGCGTGCTCAGGAGAATGGCGGAGAGAAGGGGGAAATGGATTCTCATGGCTGTGGGTCCGCCTGCACGATGAAGTCGGTGCCGCGAATGCCGATGAAAGCGGTCTTGGTCTCGATGCGCACGGTCTCGGGATGGGCCTTGCCCACCAGGCCGCTCATCATGCGCAGCGAACCTTGCAGCAGGGAGAGCAGCAGGCCGCCCTCTTGTGTGGTGGCATCAAAGCTGAAACCCTTGATGTCCAGTTGCGAAGCCGGACCCACCACCACCGTGGTGCCGTCGCGCAGTACCAGGCTGGCGGCGGAGTCGGCGCCTGTGACGATGCGGCCGGCGGGCAACACGGGGTCTCCCGCTTTTGCCGGCCGCGCTGCGCCGCCGGCCTCCAGCAGCTTGACATCACCGCGCAGGGTTTTCAGAAAGCCGGCCTGCCCCGGGGCGGGTGGAGGCGGGGGCAAGGGTACAGAAGCGGGGATGGCCGATGCCTCGACGGCAGGCGCCGGCGCCGCTGCCGGGGTGGCCGGAGCACCCGCGGCAGGTTCCGGCCGGGTTTGTGCGGCGGCTTGCACGGCTGCAAGCATCAGTCCGGCCAAGGCTGTCAGATAGCGATGTTTCATGAAGACCTCTTTGGGCGGATTATCCATTACCTTTAGTTACGATTCGCCAGGCAAGTCTTACCACCCCGCCATCCTTCTCCGGTTTGTTACCCGGCATGCCCCCATACCTCACAATGCACAGATGAATTTTCCCGCCTGGCAATCCCTGACGCCGCAGCGGCTGCTGCGCGCTTCCGTCGCCGTGGCCGCAGCCACCATCGTCCTCAAAACRGCGGCCTGGTACATCACGGATTCGGTSGGCCTGYTGTCTGACGCCATGGAGTCTTTCGTCAACCTGGCCAGCGCCCTCTTTGGCCTGGCCATGGTCACGATTGCGCAGCGCCCTGCCGACGACGACCACCCCTACGGCCACCACAAGGCCGAGTATTTTTCGTCCGGCTTCGAGGGTGCGCTGATCGTCGGCGCGGCGCTGGCCATCATCTGGGCTGCCGTGCACCGCATGCTGGACCCTCGGCCGCTGCAGCAGCTTGGCTGGGGCCTGGCGTTGTCGGTGGGCAGCTCGGCGCTCAACGGCCTGCTGGCCTGGGCGATGTTCCGCGCGGCCCGGCAGCATCGGTCCATCGCGCTTGAGGCYGACGCCAGGCACCTCGTGACCGATGTCTGGACCTCAGCCGGCGTGGTGGTCGGCATAGGTGCTGTCATGTTGACCGGCTGGCTTTGGCTGGACGCCGTGGTGGCGATCGGCGTGGCCCTGAATATCCTGTGGGAGGGAGGCCGGCTGGTCTGGCGCTCGTCACAGGGCCTGATGGACGAGGCGGTGGAGCCTGAAGTGCTGACCGAGATCCAGAAAACACTCGCAGGCTTCAGCCACCCCACCATCCGCTTTGACCACCTGAGCACGCGCCGCGCCGGCCAGCGGCGCTTTGTCGATATGCACATGCACATGCCGGCCAGCTGGTCGCTGGGCCGCGCGGCGGCCGTGCGCACCAGCGTTGAGCAGGCGCTGATGAGCGCCGTGCCCGGCCTGCGCGCCAGCATCCAGCTGCTGCCCACCGATGTGGAAGCCCATTTCGACGATGAGGCCGACCTGATCTGATGGCCTGCCGCCCTCTTCCGGCCGCCGATAATTTCCCCGACCTTCCGACTTTCTACCCCTGAGACCAGGAGCCTTGATGAAACGACCCCCTCTTGCGCTTGCCGCCCGCGTCCTTGCCTGCGCACTGCTCAGCGCCGCCGCGCAGGCGGCGGAGCTCCAGGTGCTGAGCGCCGGCGCCATCGAGCCCGGCCTCAAGGCGGCAGCGGCAGCTTTTGAAAAGCAGACCGGCCACACCGCCAAAATCACCTTCAACACCGCGCCCGAGCTGAAAAAGCGCATGGACGGCAACCCGGCGTTTGACGTGGTGATCGCGCCGCCCGCCGTCATCGGCGAATTTGCCGCGGCCAGCAAGCTGGCGGAAACACGCGCCAACGTCGGCCGTGTCGGCATGGGTGTGGCGGTGCGCGAAGGCGCGCCTGTGCCCGACATCACCAATGCCGAGGCACTCAAACGCTCGGTGCTGGCCGCCGACTCGCTGGTGTTCAACCGCGCCTCCACCGGCTTGTACCTGGAGKGCCTGCTCAGGAAGATGGACGTGTATACGCAGGTGGAAAGCAAAACCACGCGTTATCCCGACGGCGCCTCGGTGATGGAGCACGTGCTCAAGGGCAAGGGCCGCGAGATCGGTTTCGGTGCGATGACCGAGATTCTTCTATACAGGGACAAGGGCCTGAAGTTCGTCGGCCCGGTTCCGGCCGAAGTGCAGAACTACACGTCGTACACCGCCGCGCCGCTGGCTTCCGGCAAACAGCAGGATGTGGCCCAGCAGTTCGTCAGTTTCCTGGCCGGCCCGGTCGGCAAGCCGCTGTTTGTCGCGGCCGGCGTGACCGACTGATGAAGGCCGTGCTGCAGCGCGTGGCCGAGGCCCGCGTGGTGATTGCCGGCGAAACCGTCGGCCAGATAGGCGGCGGGCTGCTGGTGCTGGTGTGCGCCGAGCGCGGCGACGCGGAGGCGCAGGCCGACAAGCTGCTGGCCAAAATACTCAAGCTGCGGATTTTTTCCGACGAAGCCGGAAAGATGAATCTGTCGGTGCAGGACGTCAAAGGCGGCCTGMTCATCGTGAGCCAGTTCACCCTGGCCGCCGACGCCTCAGGCGGCAACCGGCCCAGCTTCACTGGCGCAGCCCCGCCGGATGAAGGACGCCGGCTCTACGACTACTTCGTGGCTCAGGCCCGCGGCCTGCATCCGCAAGTCGAAACCGGGCAATTCGCAGCCGACATGCAGGTGCACCTGGTCAATGACGGGCCGGTGACGATTCCGCTGCAGATCGCACCGGGAAGTTAATCAGCCATAAGAGGGCAAACCCAATGAATCATCTAAGGTCTCCCGTCCTTCAAGTACTGCTGGCAATGGCTTTATTGCTAGCCGGCTGTGCCAGCAAGCCGCGGTTGGTTTATCACACGTTTGGTTTTGATATGTTGGCTGACAGCCCCGACGCTGAACTTCTTGACTATCGTTACGGAACCTCATTGCAGCCAGGCGCCCGGCCGCCCGAGTGGGCATTAAAGCAAGGAAAAATTCGCCAAGCTGCGGGCACTACTGGCGAGATGGTTCTTGGTGACAATCTTTACGCCAAGTGGCGCAACAAGTCGACGGGTGAAGTGCTTGAAGATACCGTGTCGCTAACCGGCAGATTGCCAGGCGACATTACCAATCATCAGGTGTATTTTGTGATTGAAGGCCGGCAGCTACACATCTATTTGATCAGTCCGGATTTTCGCCCCCGGGATTTCCCCGTCATTGGACCGAAGAAATATCAGGACTTCAAGG
>NZ_JBFUAZ010000374.1:0-4286 GCF_056406035.1 Polaromonas sp. P1_E1_2
CGGCGAACACGCCGTACACCGCAAAGCGCCCGGCCGTCAGGTCAATGGACGAATAGCCGCCCACGCCCATGTCGAGCATGCGCGGCGCCACAAACACCAGGCCCCACAGCGCGCCCGCCGCGAGCCCGGCCAGAATGCCCGTCAGCATCCGTCAGGCAGTGTGCGCAGTGGCTACCAGGCGCAAACCTAGCAGCCCCATCGCACCGGCGGCGGTGCGGTCTACCGCAGCCTTGCTGCGCAGGTAGGCTGCGCGCGGCACAGCGGAAGACAAAACCACCGCCACCACGGCATACCAGCCGGTTTCCATCACGAGTACACCCACAAGCACCAGCAGGGCTGCGGGCAAGGGAAACTGCGCTGGCAACAGGGCCGCGAACACGCTGCTGTAAACCACCACGATCTTCGGGTTGCTCAGCTGCGTCACCAGCCCCTGGCGAAACGATTGCAACACCGTGCGACGCGAGGCGCCCTTGTCATCGCCGCTCATTTCCAGCGGCTGGCGCGCGCCGCGCCAGATATTGAAGGCGATCCACATCAGGTACAGGCCGCCCACGACCTTGAGCGCCATGTAGACACCAGGCAAGGCGGCCAGCAACGCCTGCAGCCCGGCCAGCGCCAACGCGGCAAACACCAGCGCCCCCAGGCCCATACCCACCGCGGCAGCCAGGCCGTCAGCGCGTGAACGCGAAACCGCGATGCGCGCAACCTGCACAAAACTGGGGCCCGGGCTGACCACGCCCGCCAGCAAGGCCAGGAAAATAAGGCCTATCGGGCCGAGGTAAGGGACTACCGAATCCATCATGTTGCTCTCCAGAAATTCATACGCCAAAACCGTCATCCGCCGCTATCACCGCGCCGTTGACAAAGTGGCTCTCGCCACTGGCCAGCATCACCAGCAGTGCATCCAGGTCTTGCGGTTTGCCGATGCGCTTGCGCGGCAACATCTGCACCAGCCTCTTGCCCTGCTCGGTTTCCCAATGGTGGTGGTTGATCTCGGTGTCAATATAGCCGGGGCAGATGGCGTTGACGTTGATGCCGAACTTGCCCCACTCCAGCGCCATGGCTTTGGTCATCTGCACCACGGCGGCCTTGCTCATGCAGTACACGCCGATCTGCGGCAGTACGCGCAAGCCGGCCATGGAGGCGATGTTGATGATGCGGCCGCCGGCATAGTTGCCGGGCCCGGCACCGCGCGAACGGGCCAGCATGCGCTTGCCGACTTCCTGCGCCACGAAGAAGGCGCCCTTCACATTGGTGTTGAAGATGAAGTCATAGTCTTCCTCGCCGACGTCCTGGATGCGCTGTGTGGTGCTCACGCCGGAGTTGTTGACCAGGATGTCGATGGGGCCGACCTCCGTTTCAGCATGGGCCACGCCGGCCTTGATGCTGGCGTGGTCGGTCACGTCGAGCTCAACCACATGCGCATCGCCACCCGCAGCCTCAATCTGCGCGCGCAGGTCCTTGAGCTTGTCGAGCCTGCGGCTGGCCAGCACCACGGCCGCGCCGGCACGGCTCAGTGTTTTGGCGAACTGCGCACCCAGCCCGCCGGATGCACCGGTCACGAGAGCGACACGCCCCGACAGATCAATGCTGTAAGCCATTAGAGGCTCCTCTCTCAATTTAAACCGTACAAAAGAGAACGACCGTTCGCATCGCCGCATTCGCGACATAAAATCCAACGCGAGACCGACAATCCTTCCTGAAAATCATTATCAGCGAGTCCCCGATGAATACCCAAGAAATTCTGGCCCAGTTCGGCCCGCGCGAAGCAATGGAATATGACGTGGTCGTGGTGGGCGGCGGGCCCGGCGGGCTGGCTACCGCCATTCGCCTGAAACAACTGGCCGCAGAAAAAGCCACGGACATCTCCGTGGTGGTTCTCGAAAAGGGTTCCGAACCCGGTGCCCACATTCTTTCGGGTGCGGTTATGGACCCCAAGGCATTGACCGAACTGATTCCGGACTGGAAAGCGCAAGGCGCGCCATTGAACCAGCCTGTCACCGCCGACGAGGTTCTTTTTCTCAGCGAGAAAAGCGCGATCAAGACGCCCGCCTTTTTTGTGCCGGACTGCTTCCACAATGAAGGTAACTATGTCATCAGCCTGGGCAATGTGGTGCGCTGGCTGGCGCAGCAGGCAGAGGGCTTGGGCGTTGAAATCTTCCCGGRCTTCGCGGCGGCCGAAGTGCTCTACAACGACGACGGCTCCGTCAAGGGCGTGGCCACCGGCAACCTCGGCATCGGCAAGGATGGCCAGCCGACCGACAACTTCCAGCTCGGCATGGAACTGCACGGCAAGTACACCGTGTTTGCCGAAGGCGCGCGCGGCCACCTGGGCCGCCAGCTGATCAACCGCTTCAAGCTCGACGAAGACAGGGACCCGCAAGGCTACGCGCTGGGAGTGAAAGAACTCTGGGAAATCGACCCGGCCAAACACAAGCCGGGCCTTGTGATCCACACTGCCGGCTGGCCCATGGACAGCCAGACCTACGGTGGCGGTTTCATGTACCACCTGGAGGACAACAAGGTCACGCTGGGCATGGTCACCGGCCTGGACTACAGCAACCCCTACCTCAGCCCGTTTGAAGAGATGCAGCGCTGGAAGACCCATCCCAGCATCAAGGCTTACCTCGAAGGCGGCAAGCGCCTCAGCTACGGCGCGCGCGCCATCACCGCAGGCGGCGCGCTCAGCCTGCCCAAGACCGTGTTCCCGGGCGGCGCGCTGATCGGCTGCGAAGCCGGCTACCTCAATGCCGCCCGCATCAAGGGCAGCCACGCGGCCATCAAGAGCGGTATGCTGGCCGCTGAGGCCGCCTATGGAGCTGTCACCGCCGGCCGCCAGCACGATGAACTGGCCGCTTACCCTGAAGCCTATGCCAAGAGCTGGCTCGCGCAGGAGCTCAACCAGTCGCGCAATTTCAAGTCCTGGTTCAAGAAAGGCCTCTACGTCGGCGCCTTCATGACCGGCATCGAGCACTGGCTGTTGCCCAAGCTGGGCTTCAAGTCGCCGCCCTGGACCATCCACAACAGCATTCCGGACTACGCCAAGCTCAAGCCGGCGGCCGAGTGCACGCCCATCGTGTATCCCAAGCCCGACAACAAGATCACCTTCGACCGCCTTAGTTCGGTTTTCGTCTCCAACACCAACCACGAAGAGCACCAGCCCGCGCACCTGACGCTCAAGGACGCGAGCGTGCCGGTGAGCATCAACCTGGCCCAATACGCCGGCCCCGAAAGCCGCTACTGCCCGGCCGGTGTCTACGAGTTCGTAAAGAACCCCGACAACTCCGACCGCCTGCAGATCAACGCGCAGAACTGCGTCCACTGCAAAACCTGCGACATCAAGGACCCGACTCAGAACATCGTGTGGGTCACACCTGAAGGCGGCGGCGGGCCCAATTACAGCGGCATGTAAGCACAGCCTCTCCATCAACGAAAGCCCGGCCTCCCCCGGGCTTTTTTCATGCGATTTGCTACGCCGGGTTAATTCCCGGGAATTCAGCGCACTGTGCGAGCAGTCGCAGCAGCCCCTGATCTTTGTGACTTTTTGTCGTTTGCCGTTGGGATGCCAACTGCTCACGAACAGTTCAGCTGCCCGCCAGCTGGCGATTTGCAACCGTCATTCACAAGTGCTTACCGAACGATTCGAAACGCTTTGAGGCCAGCGTGACGGCTTCCCACGCACATATGCGGCTTACGCTGACATCCTTTCTCCACGCGTCAAAGACACTCGTAACTAGCCCCTGAAAGGGAATGGTCTGGTGATGTCTGGATGCTGCCCGTCCATGCAATCCCTCACGCGAACATGTTTCAGCAGTGTTACGCCGGCGTCGTGACCCGTATCAAATCAACCCGCTGCCATGCAGCCTTTTGCAATGACCCTGAACAAATCCAGTGTGCGACCTAGTGTGCTATTAACCGGTGGAGCCGGATACATCGGAAGCCATACTTTTGTGGCGCTGGTGAATGCCGGCTACCAGCCTGTCATCCTCGACGACTTTTCCAACAGCCATCCTGCCGTGCTGCACCGGCTGCAGCAGCTGACGGGTCAGCCCGTACCGTGCGAACGCGGCAACGTACTGGACACCGATTTTGTGGCCGGGGTCCTGCAACGCTACCACTGCGTTGCGGCCGTCCACTTTGCCGGGTTCAAGGCCGTAGGGGAAAGTGTGCAACGCCCTCTCATGTACTACCAGAACAATGTTGGCGGACTCCTGAGTTTGTTGCGGGCGATGGAAACGACGGACTGCCGGGCCGTAGTCTTCTCTTCAAGCGCCACGGTCTAGGGG
>NZ_JBFUAZ010000375.1:0-4271 GCF_056406035.1 Polaromonas sp. P1_E1_2
GTTTGGTGTCCAGCAGGCGCTCGATGAGGTCGGGGGGTGCGGCCATGAAGCCGACGCGCCAGCCGGGTGCCAGGATCTTGGCGAAGCCGCTGACATAAATCGTGCGCTGCAGCCCATCGAGGGCGCATAGCCGCGTGGCATGCTCAGGCGCCAGGTGGCTGTAGGTGTCGTCTTCAACAATGTGGAAGTTGTGTTGCATCGCCAACTGCAGCACGCGGTGGGCGCTGCCGGGCGTGAGGCAGTAGCCCGTCGGGTTGTGGAATACGCTGACACTGACAAACAGCTTGGGCTGGTGGATTTCGCAGTATTGGGCCATCACCGCCAGGTCCGGGCCGTCGGCGCGGCGCGGTACCGGCAGGATGCGCATGCCTAAAGCGTCCAGTCGGGCGAACTCCACCGCCCAGCCGGGCTCCTCCACCATCACACAGTCCCCGGCACGCAGCAGCGTCCGGCTGACGATGTCGAGCGCATGGGTGGCGCCAACGGTGGTGATGATCTGCTCGGGCGCGGCGTGCACATTGAGTGCACTGAGCTTCTGCGAAAGCGCGCGGCGCAGGCCGCTGTCGCCCATGGGTTCACCGTACTGGAGCGAAAAGTCCCGCAACGCGCTGACGCTGGTGACTTTGCGGACGGCGGCCGGCATGAAGGTGGTTTCGAGCCAGTCTGGTGGAAACACGCCCATGCCGGGTTGCGGCTTGTTGCTGACCTTGTGGAACATCCCGCGGATCAGCGCCGTCGCATCCACCGGCGCCTGGCGCGTGGCCATCCAGGTCGCAGTGCTCCAGGCGCCCGGGGGGGCGTGGCCCGCGGCCGTACCCGTTTTTGCGTCTGCTATATTTTTTATAGCTGCCGGCGCTTTAGGAGCCTGCGCCAGCGCCGCATTAAGCGAAGTATCACGGACAAAAAAACCGCGGTTCTTGCGCGCCACCACCAGGCCTTGCGCCAGCAACTGGTCATAAGCCGCCACCACGGTGGAGGCACTTACACCTTGCTGCTCGGCGCACAGCCGCACAGAAGGCAGGCGCGCACCAGGGGCCAACAGCCGGCTACGGATGCGTTCGGCAAAGCGCGCCGACAGCTGTTCGGTGAGGGACTGTGAAGCGGTTTTCATCAACATGGTGTGGCCTTGGCACGCCCTGCAGGCGGCATGTGTGCTGACAATTTGACCAATACAGTTTGGAAATTTGTACCAACAACTGTACTGGTGGTGTATTGCTTTCAACTATAAAGTTGAAAACATGAACTGGCAAGAATTTACGGCCTTACTGGTGCTGGCAACGGCGATGAGCTTTTCGCCGGGACCCAACACGACGCTATCAACCGCACTGGGAGCCAACCATGGGTTGAAACGCGCACTGCCTTTTGTCTGCGCGGTGCCGGTCGGCTGGGGCGTACTGCTGCTGGTGTGTGCCCTGGGGCTGGGCGCCCTGGTGCTGGCTGTGCCCTTGCTGAGCTGGGCCGTGAAGATCATCGGCGTGGCGTACCTGCTGTGGCTGGCCTGGAAGATTTCGCAGTCGCGCCAATTGAGCGAGGCGGACGCGGCGCGCCTGAACATCACTTTCTGGCAAGGCGCCGCACTACAGTTTGTCAACATCAAGGCGTGGATGCTGGCGCTGGCCATCGTGAGCGGCTGGATTGCCGGCCGCGAGGCCCCGGGCGCGCGGCTGGCCATCGTATTGCCGGTGATGCTGGCCTACGCGTTTGTCAGCAACCTCACTTACGCGCTCGCCGGGTCATTGCTGCGCGAGTGGCTGACCGGCCCGTCCGGCAGCGGACGACGGCTCCAGTGGTTCAACCGCGCCATGGCGCTGGTACTCGTGGCCACCGCCATCTGGATGCTTTTTATATGACGTCCACATCTGCCGACACAAACAAAGGGCTATGGCTCGGCTTGCTGGGCATCGTGATTTTTGCCGTCACGCTGCCCATGACACGCCTGGCCGTGGGCACGCCCGATGCACCGCAGATGTCCGGCGTTTTCATCGCGCTCGGGCGGGCCACGGTGGCGGCCGTGTTGTCGGCGGCGTTTTTGCTGGCCACCCGCGCGCCACTGCCGCAGCGAAAGGACTGGTTGCCGCTGACCATCACCGCGGGCGGCGTGGTGTTTGGTTTTCCGCTCTTCACCTCGATTGCCATGCGTTACGTGGAAGCCGTGCATGCAAGCGTCATCCTCGGCGTGCTGCCCCTGGCCACCGCGGCAGTGGGCGCGCTGCTGCACCGCCAGCGTCCGTCGGCCGGCTTCTGGCTGTGCGCAGCGCTGGGCAGCGCGCTGGTGGTTTTGTTTGCCATGCTGCGTTCAAACAGTGAGGGTGGGCTGTCCATCCATTTTGCTGACCTATTGTTGCTGGCCGCCTGTTTGTGCGCGGCAGTCGGTTACGGCTACGGCGCGCGGCTGTCCCAGCACATGCGCGCCGAGCACGTGATCTGCTGGGCCTTGGTGCTCTCGCTGCCCTTGACTTTGCCGCTGTCTCTTCTCAGCTGGCCCACAGCACCACTCAAGGTCAGCGCCTGGGCCGGCTTTGCCTACGTGGCGGTGTTCTCGGCCTGGTTGGGATTTTTTGCCTGGTACCGCGGCCTGGCGCTGGGCGGCACGGTCCGTGTCAGCCAGGTGCAGTTGGTGCAACCGTTCTTGTCCATGCTGTTTTCTGTGCCGCTGCTTGGCGAGCACCTGGACGCGGTCACCGTCGGCTTCGGGCTGGCCGTGATTGCCACCGTTTTCATCGGCAAAAAAATGCCGGTGCAGTCAGGCGCCCGCATGCGGGCCGCCGAACCGGGCTCTTTGCTCAACACCAGAAAGTTGTGATGTACTCAGCCGCCTTTATTTTTGAACCCGGCACCTACGACGAACGGTTCCACACGCTGGACGCGCTGATCGAAGAAGCCGCCCTTGCCACGCCGGGCTACCTGGGCGCGGAGTCCTGGCGTTCGCCGGATGGCGTGCTGACCAATGCCACTTACTTCTGGGAAACCGAGGAATCGCTGCGCGTATTTTCAGCACACCCCAAGCACCTGGAAGCCAAACGCCAGTACACGCAGTGGTACAAAGGTTTTCACATCGTCATCTCACAGGTGTTGCGCTCTTACGGCGACGGCACCATTACACACATCACGCCCAACCAGCGAAAGCGGGCATGAAGCGGGCTTGAGGCCGCCCGCCGCTTTTGCACTGCTTTCCAGGATATCCCCTACAACAAGGAGCCATCGATGACCCCCGAACAACGCCTGCAGCAACTCGGCCTGATCCTGCCGCCCGTCGTGACCCCTCGCGGCAACTTCGATGCCTGGGTGCTCGACGGTTCCATGCTGTACCTGTCGGGCAAGGGCTCGCCGCTGCGGCAAGACCTGGCTGTGGTGCCCAAGGTCGGGCGCGAGATCAGCGCGGAGGAAGCCCGCAAACATGCCCACGACGTCGGACTGAACCTGATTGCCACCATGAAGGCCGCCCTGGGCGAACTTTCGCGCGTGCGGCGCGTGGTCAAGCTGCTGGGCATGGTCAATGCGGCGCCCGATTTCACGGGCCATACCGAAGTCATCAACGGCTGCTCTGACCTGCTGGTGCAGGTATTCGGCGACGCGGGCCGCCATGCGCGCTCGGCAGTCGGCGTGGGCTCACTGCCGCGGGGCTTTGCGGTGGAAATCGAAGCCATCGTGTCGGTCACGGAGTAAGCAGCATGAAAATGAACGAAATTCCCTTCGGCACCACCGACTGGTCCAACGTGGAACGCACCGAACATTCCGCCCTGGCAGGCAAGGCCTTCTGGCGTACCCGCATTTTTGGCGATGTGCGCGTGCGCATGGTGGAGTACACGCCCGGCTATGTTTCCGATCACTGGTGCAGCAAAGGCCACATCCTGCTTTGCCTGGAAGGCGAGCTGCATACGGAGCTGGACAACGGCAGTGTGCACGTGCTGTTACCGGGCATGAGCTACCAGGTGGCAGACGGCGCCGAAGCCCACCGGTCGACCTCGCCTTCGGGGGCCAAACTGTTTATCGTGGACTGACTCCGCACCAACCGTCTCACCTCGGTACCGGTAGATCGATTCACAGCAACGTCTTTTTTTCTTTCAGTGAAGTAGCGCTTTCAACCCGCATCAGGACAGCTTTCATGCATATCGCCATCCTTACCTTCGACGGCTTCAACGAACTGGATTCCTTGATCGCCTATGGAATGCTGAGCCGCATTTCGCTGCGGGGTGATGCCGACTGGAAAGTCAGCATTRCCAGCCCCACCGAGCGCGTGACGTCGATGAACGGCCTCACCATTGATGCGC
>NZ_JBFUAZ010000376.1:0-4267 GCF_056406035.1 Polaromonas sp. P1_E1_2
GTATACGCCAGCACATCACGCGCTTTTTCAGGGCTGGTGATATCGCCGTTGGCTACCACCGGAATGCGCAGCGCGGCTTTCACGGCGGCAATTGTGTCGTACTCGGCATGGCCTTTGTAGCCCTGCTCGCGCGTGCGGCCGTGCACGGTGATCATCTGCACGCCGGCACTTTCGGCGGCACGGGCAATCGCCAGGGCGTTCTTTTCAGCCTGGCACCAGCCCGTGCGCATCTTGAGCGTGACCGGCACATTGCGCGGTGCGCAGGCGGCCACCACAGCATCCACGATCTGCAGCGCCAGGGGTTCGTCCTGCATCAGCGCCGAGCCCGCCCACTTGTTGCAGACCTTCTTGGCCGGGCAGCCCATGTTGATGTCGATGATCTGCGCGCCGCGGTCGATGTTGTAGGCGGCGGCCTCGGCCATCATCTGCGCGTCGGTACCGGCAATCTGCACGGCGATCGGTGCGGCCTCACCTTCGTGGTTCGCACGGCGCGAAGTCTTCAGCGTATCCCACAGGTCGCGGCGAGAGGTCACCATTTCGCTGACCGCATAGCCCGCACCGAGCTTCTTGCTGAGCTGGCGGAACGGCCTGTCCGTGACACCAGCCATGGGCGCGACAAACAGGTTGTTCGCCAAAGCGTAAGGGCCGATGTTCATGGGAAGTGAGCGCTGCGAGGTTGCTGAAAAAGGAGGCACGATTGTACCTGCCCAAAAATTCAGCAATTGAAATTTGCACACGGAGTTGTAAGCGTCTTCCTGACAGGGTGGCTGGCCCGTCATGCCTATACTCAAATAGATATATGGAAGCTTGGATTCACCGCCTGATAGAACTTTTGGCCCTGCCCGAATACGGCTTGAGCACGGTGTTTGTGGTTTCCTTCATCTCGGCCACGCTGTTGCCGCTGGGCTCGGAGCCGGTGGTCTTCGGCCTGGTCAAGCTCAACCCCGCCATGTTCTGGCCCGCTGTGCTGGTAGCAACTGCGGGCAACACGCTGGGCGGTGCGCTCGACTGGTGGATGGGTTACGGCGCCCACAAGGTGGTGGACAAATACCAGCATTCATCGCATCACGGCCGTGCGGTCCGATGGCTGGAGAAACTCGGCCCCAAGGCCTGCCTGCTGGCCTGGTTGCCGGTGGTCGGAGACCCGCTGTGCGCGGTCGCGGGTTGGCTCAAGTTTCCGTTCTGGCCCTGCCTGGCTTACATGGCGGTCGGTAAATTTTTGCGCTACTTTTTGATGACCGGCAGCCTGATCTGGGCCTTTCCCGGCGTGGTGACCGGATAGGCACCAGAAGAAGAATCAGAAGAAGGATCAGAAGCGTTCGTGTGGCAGCAGGTAGCGCCACTGACCGGGTTGCAGCTGGCTCATCGCCACACGGYCGATACGCAGCCGTTTCATGCCTAGCACCTGCAGGCCGACGCTCTCGCACATGTAGGCAATCTGCCCCGGGACTTCACCCTTGAGGGCAAAGCGCAAGCGCTTTTCACTTTGCCAGCTCACCTTGGCCGGCGGCAACAAAACACCCTTGAAGGTAAACCCGTGGTCCACCCGGTTCAGCCGGTCCAGCCCGCCGGGTTTGATGTCACCGCTGACATCGACGATCACTTCGTGTTCCATCACGCGGGCATCTTCACGCAGCTTGCGCACCACGCGCCAGTCCTGCGTCAGCACGACCAATCCGCTGGCAGGTGTTGCCAGCGGCGTCACCAGTTCCACCGTGGAGAAATGCTTCTTGAGCGGCCGGATGCCAGAGCGGTCGTCAGGCGATTGTGTGGAGGCCGACAGCAACCGGGCCACCTGCGCCGCGCCGCCATCGGAACTCGCGTCCTGGCCAGCCGGCTTGTGCAGCAGCAAAGTCACCGGTGTCATCGCCAGCAGGCTCGCATCCTTGTCAAGCACGATGGCCTGGCCCGACACCCGGAACTGGGGCTCTTCGACAGTCACCCCGTCAACAGTGACCCAGCCGCCTTCGATGTACTGCTCGGCTTCGCGGCGTGAACAGGACAGCATTTCAGCCAGGCGTTTGGCAAGGCGAACGGGTTCTGTCATCGCGGCGTGGCCTTTATGGCGGGTCAAGCGTGGATGAGAAATCAGCCTTGGGCCGCCACCACACCGATTTCCACGTGGTACTGCGGCGCCGCCAGGCGCGGGCTCATGACCGTGGCACGTGCGGGCGTGGCGCCGGGCACCACCCAGGTTTCCCAGGCACGGTTCATTTCACCGAAGCTGTCCATATCGGTCAACCAGATGGTGGCGCTGAGCAGAAGCGACTTGTCGCTGCCGGCTGCTGCCAACAGGCGGTCAATATTGGCCAGGATGCTGAGGGTCTGTTCGTATACGCCGGAGCCGGCGTCGTTGCCGGCCACCTGGCCTGCCAGGTAAACGGTTTTGTTATGGATAACGGCCTGGGACATGCGTGGGCCGGTTTCGATGCGCTGGATGGACATGGTGTTCTCTTTCTTTCTCAAAGCGAGGGTTTCGGGGGGGATGGCCTGCTCTGGCAAGCCGGTAACGGGGCCGCCACCCGATGGTGCGGATCGTTCGTGAGGTATTGTGGCGCGACTTCTTCCATGATGCCGCCACCGTGATGTCCAGGCCTCGCAGTAAATCGGCCCCAGGTTACCCGGGGGCCCTGGCAACTCAGCTGCTGAACAGGAAGTTCATCACGTCGCCATCCTTGACGACGTATTCCTTGCCTTCACTGCGCATCTTGCCGGCATCTTTGGCGCCCTGCTCGCCTTTGTAGGCGATGAAATCGGCAAACGCAATCGTCTGGGCGCGGATGTAGCCCTTTTCAAAATCGGTGTGAATGACGCCCGCGGCTTGCGGACCGGTGTCGCCCACGTGGATGGTCCAGGCGCGCACTTCCTTCACGCCCGCGGTGAAATAGGTCTGCAGGCCCAGCAGCTTGTATGCCGCCAGGATGAGGCGGTTGAGCCCCGGCTCATCCTGGCCGATCTCCGCGAGGAACATCTTTTTGTCCTCTTCCTCCATGTCGGCCATCTCGGCTTCCATCTTGGCGCAGATCGCCACGACCGGCGCCTTTTGCTCTGCCGCGTAAGCCTTGAGGCGGTCCAGGAAGGGGTTGTTCTCAAAACCGTCCTCGGCCACGTTGGCCACAAACATGGCCGGCTTGGCGGTGATCAGGAAAAACTGGCCGAGCAGCGGCAGTTCCTCCTTGCTGAAGTCCACAGTGCGCACCGGTTTGCCTTCATTGAGCGCGGCCTGGCATTTCTCCAGGATGGCAACCAGCTTGACAGACTCCTTGTCGCCCGAGCGGGCCGTCTTGGTCACGCGGTGCAGGGCTTTTTCAACTGCTGCCAGGTCGGCCAGACAAAGCTCCGTCTGGATGACTTCGATGTCGGAAATCGGGTCCACCTTGCCGGCAACGTGGATCACGTTGTCATCTTCAAAGCAACGCACCACATTGACTGTGGCGTCGGTTTCGCGGATATGGGCCAGGAACTTGTTGCCCAGTCCCTCGCCCGTACTGGCGCCCGCCACCAGGCCTGCAATGTCCACAAACTCGACGATCGCCGGAACAATGCGTTCAGGCTTGACGATTTCAGCCAATTGCGCCAACCTCGGGTCGGGCACTTCCACGATGCCAACATTGGGCTCAATGGTGCAAAAGGGGTAGTTTTCAGCCGCGATCCCCGCTTTGGTCAACGCATTGAAAAGGGTGGATTTACCGACGTTAGGCAAGCCTACAATGCCGCACTTCAAACTCATGAGAAACCTTCAAAAACAGGCTGAGAAGTGTATTCGATGCGCGCCCGGCCGGGGTTGGAGCGCTTTGTGGCAGGCATTCGCCATCTTTGTGGTGGCCGGTTTTTTGGGTGCTCTGGCGCATCCTGCGCAGGCCCAGCCCATCGTGGCTTTAAACGACGCCAAGCCGACCCTGGACGTGGCAGCGGCGAGTTTGACATGGATTGACAGCGACGGCCAGGCCGGCATCGACCAATTGGCCGGCGGCCATCCAGGGGCCTTGTTCGTCTCCTCGGTTGCCGATACGGTGCATTCGCTTGGCCCGCACGCGGCGCTCTGGCTGCATTACCGTTTTGCCAGGTCATCCGGCTCGCGCCAGGACTGGTTGCTTGAGTTTCCCCTGCCCCTGCTGGACCTGGCGACGGTGTACCAGCGTGCACCGTCGGGAGGGTGGATTGCCGAAACTGCCGGGGACACCGTGCCTGTCTCCAGCTGGCCGGAACCCGGCCGTTACGGGCATTTCCGCCTGAACCTGCCGGACAACGGCGTGCATGACGTGTA
>NZ_JBFUAZ010000377.1:0-4247 GCF_056406035.1 Polaromonas sp. P1_E1_2
TTGCCGGCCAGCGCTTCGTGGGTGAACACGTCCACCTGGTAGTACTGCAGCCCCGACAAGGGCGGCATGGTTGTCATCGCTGTCATGTGGCAATTCTCCTGCGGGGAATTATCGCGGTGCAGGTCATTGCGGCGGCATCCCGGCGTGCGGACTGCCGTTTCTCTTTTCTGTTTGGGCGACCAGCGGCCTTGCACCGCGGGATCGCCTGTGCGGTTTAAATCCCGAGCAGCTTCTTCGCGCTGCCCAGCGCTTTCATGGAGTCGTCGTGCTTGCCTTCCTTGTGAAACTTTTCGCCATCGGCGCGAAGCTCTTTCACTTTGGTCATGTCGGCGGGCGAGAGCTTGGGGTTGGTGGAGAGCTTGGCGTCAATCGCCTTCATCTCGTTGGGGCAGTTATGGGCAAACGCCAGGGACGAAGTGGCCAGGGCGACGGCGGCAATGATGAGCTTCATGTGATCTCCAACCTGCGTCAGAAAATGCTGACGCCAGATGCTAGCAAAGCCTCTGCTGTGGCACAAGCCGCAGTGACACTAGCTTGTCTGGCCGATTTGCAGCTTGGTGGCGTCGATGAATTGGTATTCCGGGATGTCCAGGTTGGTCGGCGCCGGTACGTTCTTCACCACGCGGCCGGCAAGATCAAACCGGGAGCCGTGGCAGGGGCAAAAAAATCCACCGGGCGCATGAAGCTCGGCATTCAGCGCGCTGTCGTCCAGGCGCAGGGTCGGTGAGCAGCCCAGGTGTGTGCACACCCCCACCGCCACCAGGATTTCGGGGCGCTCGGAGCGGGTCGCGTTGGCGCACGATTTCGGTTGTTCGGATCGCCTGGACTGCGGGTCCGCCAATGCCGGATTGGGCTGCTGCAGCGCGCGCACCATCTCCTCGCTGCGGCGCATCAACCAGACCGGTTTTCCGCGCCAGGCGACAGTGCGCAGCTCGCCTGTCGCCAGTGCGGAAATATCGACAAGCACCGGGCCGCCCTGGGCGCGCGCCACTTCAGAGGGTGCAAGGCTGGCGGCGAAGGGGTAGGCCGCAGCCAGCAGGCCGGCGCCGGCAGCGATGCCGGTTGCTGCCGCCAGCAGGCGTCGCCGCTCGGCGTCCGGCAGGGTCCCGTCGTCTATCGCGTGGATCAGTTCGGTGACGTTATGCATGATTTGACTTGAAAAATTCGATGAAGGCAGGCAGTCCCGGTGTGCTTACGGCCCGGTTTTATCGGCGCCCGCGCCCCAGAGGAACACCTCTCTGGAGGGTTTGCCTGCCTTCAAGTCCACCTTCCTGCGCTGGGTCTGGCCGGCGAGCGTCGCCTCCACGGCATAACTGCCCGGTGCCAGCCGGGCCAGCAGGAAGGGGCCTTCCGACGTGGCCTGAAGCACTTCATTTCCCCGGGCATCGAGCACCCGCACCTTCACGTCGGCCGCGAAGTCGGCACGCTGCTTGTCCTTGATGGCAAATTCGAGTGTCAGCGGCCACTGCCCGCTGGCATTGCGGATCGCTGCGGATTCGTCGGCGCCGATGCCGCCGCTCAGGTATTCAACCGGGCCGCTGGTGCGCACCGGCGGCAAGGGGGCGCTTGCCTGGGCCAGCGCGCCACCCGCCATCAGCGCACCGAGGACGGCCGAGGCGGCCTTGTGGGTCAGGGTTTTCATTTCAGCATGCTCCTTCTGCAACGATGGGCAGCAAATCGGCGCAGTGTGCTGCCTGACACTGTGTTCATGCGGCCTGCCGATCTGCGCGAAGGCCTGGCCAGCTGCCTTGTCATCACACCGTAGCAGGCTTTGTGCGCCAGGTGTTCAGCGCTGCCGGAAACCATTGTTCGCGGGTCAGCTTAGGCCGGTCTTAAAATCCCGGCTGGTGTGCCTTGCAGCTTCAAGCCCGCGGCATTCAATCGTCATCTGCTTCCTCAACCACCTGGACCCGTCACCCCATGCCCCTCGAAGTCATTGAAGCCCAGACGGGCGACAAGCCCGTCGCCACCGTTCTCATCATGCACGGCCTCGGGGCCGACGGCCGGGACTTCCTGCCGATTGCCGAACAGATGGACCTGTCCAGCGTGGGAGATGTGCGTTTCCTGTTTCCGAGTGCGCCCAGCATTCCGGTCACCATCAACGGCGGCTACGTCATGCCGGCCTGGTACGACCTGCTGGGCGCCGACCTGGTGAGCCGGCAGGATGAGGCCGGGTTGCGCAAGTCGCAGGGCGACATCGAGGCATTGATCGCCCGGGAAAAGTCGCGCGGCATCCCTGCCAGCCGCATCGTGGTGGCGGGCTTTTCGCAGGGCTGTGCCATGGCGCTCATGACGGGCCTGCGCCACGGGGAACGGCTGGCCGGCATTGCGGGCCTGTCGGGTTACCTGCCGCTGGCCGACAAAACAGCCGCCGAGCGCAGCGCCGCCAACCAGGATGTACCCATTTTTCTGGCGCATGGCACGCGCGACGGTGTGGTGGTGCTGCCGCGCGCCACCGCCACGCGCGATGCGCTCAGCGCCATGGGCTACACGGTCGAGTGGCACGAGTACATGATGGAACACTCGGTGTGCCCGCAGGAAATCACCGACCTGGAGCAGTGGTTGCGCCGGGTTCTGGCCTGACGGGATTTTAAGTAAAACTGGCTGTAGCCCTTACAAAACGGGCGCAAGCAGCTATTAAAAGAATAGCGATCCGGGCAAGACCAGGACGTTGTTCAGGCCGCCGCTGTTTTCGTCACGGCCGTCCGCGCCATCCGCCGCACGCGCCACAGCAGGAAAAACGCGATGCTGAAGTTCAGCAGGTTCCACGCGATGCCGTTGAGGAATGCGGCGTGGTAGGAACCGGTGAGGTCAAACACCTTGCCTGACATCCAGCCGCCCAGCGCCATGCCCAGCAAGGATGCCATGATCACCGTGCCCACGCGCGCGCCGGCCTCGGCGGGCTCGAAGTATTCGCGCACGATGATGGCGTAAGCCGGTACGAGGCCGCCCTGGAACAGGCCGAACAGCGCGGCGATGACGTAAAGCGATACCAGTCCGTCAAAGGGCAAAAACAGCAGCAGCGCGATGCCTTGCAGCACCGAGCCCAGCATCAGCGTGCGCAGCCCGCCGATACGGTCGCAGATCGCGCCCGACACCAAGCGGCTCACCACACCGCAGGCCAGCATGAGCGACAGCATTTCAGCGCCGCGCGCCGCGCCGTAGCCCAGGTCGGTGCAGTACGACACGATGTGCACTTGCGGCATGGCCATGGCCACGCAGCAGGCCACGCTGGCCACGCACAGCAGCATTTGCGCCGAGCCCGGCGTCAGGCCGAAAGGCATGCTGCTGGTGGTGGCGGCGATACCGCTGTTGCCTACCGCGGACGCCACGGCCACCGGCGGGCGCTTGCGCATCAGCAGGGCCAGCGCCGTCATGGTGACGAAGCTGAAAAGGCCGAGCCACAGATAGGTCTGGCGCCAGCCCACGGCCTCGACAAAATGCTGAACGATGGGCGGCCAGATCGCGCCGCCCAGGTAGTTGCCACTGGCGCACACCGCCACGGCAAAACCGCGGCGCCGTACAAACCAGAGCGAGGTGTCGGCCAGCAGCGGCGCAAAGGTGGCGGCAGAGCCGAGAAAGCCGATCAGCAGGCCGTGGGCCAGCGAGAACATCCAAATGTTGCCGGCCATGGCGGCCAGGGCAAAACCCAGGCCCAGTCCCACTGCGCCAAYCAGCAAGGGAACCATGACGCCAAAGCGGTCGGCCAGCCGCCCCATCAGAACGCCGCCAACACCGAAGCCGATCATGAGCGCGGTATACGGCAGGGAGGCATCGGCCCGCGTCACGCTGAATTCAGCCTGCACTGCGGGCAGCACCACGGCCACCACATACATGCCGCAGGCGCCGACGGTCATCAGCGCCAGCGTGACCATGAGCCGCATCACGGCGTAGCGTGAGTCGATGAGGAGGGAGGAGTCTTGCGCGGCGGTTGCGGGGCTTGGGGGCGTGACGGGAGGGCTCATCAGGCAAGCGTACACCAGCAGCTGCCCCGCTGCGCTGTTGATGGCCCGGCCGGAGCTGGCGCGTTACAGCGGGGAAGGGCGCGTGGCTTCGTAACCGACGGCGGAATTGCTGTCGCTTGGCTGGCCCAGTTCCTGGTCGCGGATGCGGAAAAGGCGTTCCAGGTCTTTCATGGCGTCTGCGTCAGCTGCGGAGACCGGGGCCGGCCGTGCCACCGGTGCTGCGGGCTGGGCCGGCAGGCTGGCGGCTACAACGGGGGCGGCTGGTACGGGCGCTGCAGAGGC
>NZ_JBFUAZ010000378.1:0-4242 GCF_056406035.1 Polaromonas sp. P1_E1_2
CACCAAGGCCCTGCTGGTCGGCGAAGACATCGCCGGCGATGCACTGGGCAACAAGGCCAACCCCAACAAGGTGTCCAACCCCGACAACCTGAAGTTCTCCGAAAAAATGCGCACACTCTTCATCGGCGAAGACAGCAGCACCCACGTCAACAACTTCATCTGGGCCTACAACGTCGACACCCAACAGCTGTCGCGCCTGATGTCCATGCCTTCGGGCGCCGAAGCCACCGGCCTGCATGTGGTGGACGACCTCAACGGCTGGACCTACATCATGAGCAACTTCCAGCACGCCGGCGACTGGATTCCGGCGCTGCATGGCAAGGTGCAGGCCACGCTGGACCCGCTGGTGCGCGCGAACTACAAGGACCGCTTCGGCGCGGCTGTCGGCTACCTCACCGCAGACCCCAGCAGCATCAAGCTGGGCTGACTGACGGCATAGCCATAAACATGGTTACAGGCACCGGCTTCGGTGCCTCAGGCGGAAAGCGGGCTCATGGCCCGCTTTCCGCTTTTTGCCCCGTATGAAATGCCGCGCACGGGTTGTGCGATGTGCGACCTTACGTGTTCGTCCCTAGAATGTTCAGGACAGCGACGGCCGGCCTGACGTGGCCTGACGCGTTGGGTTATGTGCATAAAAAGCCCATCTAACCCATACAGGACGGGCGCAAGCGGCTATCAAAAACAGAGCATCTGCAGTGACAACACTGAAACAGCACCGAGACAAATCCATGCGATACGCCCAGATCGATCTGATCAACTACGCCCGAACCCTGCTGACCACCGCCGGGCTGGAGCACGACAAGGCCGCCGCCGTGGCCGACATCCTGGTCCAGGGCGACCTGATGGGCCATAACACCCACGGGCTCGCCCTGCTGCCGGGCTACCTGGCAGAGCTGGAGTCTGGCGCGATGGAAAAACTCGGCACCCCAGCCGTGCTGGCCGACCATCCGGCCGCCGTGACATGGGACGGCCGCCGCCTGCCCGGCCCCTGGCTGGTTCTGCAAGCGATGGCATTGGCCACTGAGCGTGCCGCCACCCAGGGCACCTGCACTGTTGTGATTCGCCGCAGCCACCACATCGCCTGCCTGGCCGCCTATCTCCAGCGC
Source organism: Polaromonas sp. P1_E1_2 (assembly GCF_056406035.1). NCBI lineage: Bacteria > Pseudomonadati > Pseudomonadota > Betaproteobacteria > Burkholderiales > Comamonadaceae > Polaromonas > Polaromonas sp. P1_E1_2. The sequence goes on from NZ_JBFUAZ010000378.1 coordinate 1,107, forward strand.
GCCACCGATCAGGGCCTGATGATGCTGCTGACCTGCTCGGACCCGAACACGGCCAGCGTTGCCCCCTTTGGCGGCCTGGACCCGGTGTTCACACCCAATCCGGTTTCTGCCGGCATTCCCACCAACGGCGTTCCGGTGCTGATGGATGTGTCTACCTCGGCCACGACCAACGGCATGACCAACCGGCTGCACAAGGAAGGCAAGCGGCTGCCTGCTGCCTGGGTGATGGACGGTCACGGCGTGGCCAGTGACAACCCTTCGGTGCTGTTCGACGAACCCAAGGGCACCATCCTGCCGCTGGGTGGCATGGACTCGGGCCACAAGGGTTATGGCCTCACCTTGCTGGTAGAGGCATTAACCGGCGGCCTCGCAGGTCATGGCCGCGCCGACCCGAAGGAAGGATGGGGCGCCACGGTCTTCCTGCAGGTGATTGACCCGCGCGCTTTTGCGGGCCTGGACGCATTCACGCGCCAGACTGGCCATGTCACGGATGCCTGCCGTGCATCACGACCCGCGCAAGCAGGGTCTGCCGTGCGCACTCCGGGGGAAAAAGGCATTGCGCTGGCAGCCGGGCAAATGGAATCGGGCGTGGAGCTGTATCCCTCCATCCTGCCCGCACTGTCAAGCTGGGCCATCAAGCTTGGGGTGACAGAGCCGTCTGCCGCCCACTGAAGCGCGGCCTTTCCAGCGGAAAACCGATCCGGCCAGCCGTTGCCRCTGACGGATTTTCTGCTTGCTGCGCCTGCTGATCAGCCTTTGGTATTACAGAAACCATCAAAAATTTAAAGCGACCCCCGCATACCCGGGGTTTGTCCCTAGGCGGGGAATTTTTCAGGTCCACATAATTAGTGCGTCGTTCAAACTAATTCTGAAGTGCTGCGTTTGCAGCGGAACGATTACCGGGATTCAGCTGGGTTTTCAAAACTACACGCCCGACTGGGCAGAACTATCGGAGACATTCATGAAACTAAAAAATTCCCTCACCGCAATGGCACTCAGCCTGGCCGCTGCCGGCGCATTTGCGCAGGTCACTGTCGGCGTCAGCTGGTCCAACTTCCAGGAGGAACGCTGGAAAACCGACGAGGCCGCCATCAAGACGCAACTTGAAAAACTGGGCGCCAAGTACATCAGCGCAGACGCAGCGGGCTCCCCTGAAAAACAACTGGCGGACATTGACGGCCTGATGGCCAAGGGTGCCAAGGTCCTGATCGTGCTGGCCATGGACAAGGACGCCATCCTGCCCGCCGTGAACAAGGCCACCAAACAAAAAGTGCCGGTTATTGCCTACGACCGCCTGATCGAGGCTCCCGGCGTGTTCTACATCACCTTCGATAACAAAGAAGTCGGCCGCATGCAGGCCCGCGCGGTGTTCCAGGCCAAGCCCAAGGGCAACTACGTGATGATCAAGGGCTCCCCCACCGACCCGAATGCAAATTTCCTGCGCGAAGGCCAGCAGGAAATCATTGACGCTGCCGTCAAGAAAGGCGACATCAAGATCGTGGGCGAGGAATACACCGAGGGCTGGAAGCCCGAAGTCGCCCAGAAAAACATGGAACAGATCCTGACCAAGAACGGCGGCAAGGTCGATGCCGTGGTGGCTTCCAATGACGGCACAGCCGGTGGTGTGGTGGCGGCTCTGAGTTCCAAGGGCCTCAAGGGCGTGCCGGTGTCCGGCCAGGACGGTGACTTTGCCGCCTTGAACCGCGTAGCCATGGGCACCCAGACCGTGTCGGTATGGAAAGATGCGCGCGACCTCGGTAAACAGGCGGCCAGCGCCGCTGTCAATCTGGGTGCCGGCAAAAAAGTCGACGGCGCGACTTCCTGGAACGGTGGCGAGAAAAAGATCGCCCTGCAGGCCCAGTTCCTCAAGCCAGTGCCCATTACCCGCGACAACCTCGACGTGGTGGTGAAGGCCGGCTGGATCAAGAAAGACGAACTCTGCAAGGGTGTCACGGGCAACGTCGCGGCCTGCAAGTAATACAGGCTTTAATACAGGCGTTCAACCACCTGCTCCCCATTCTGCGCAAGCAGGCAAGGCAACCGGCCTGTAGGTTGCCTTGGGGAGTGCCGCATCCTCAAGACCATGCAATTTCCCGTTCGATTCCTGCGCAACGCTGCTGTCGACTGGCGGCTGGTGTTCATGGGGGGCGTGCTCGCCGTCCTGGCGGGCGTATTCCAGGTCCTGTCGGGCGGCATTTTCCTGTCGCCTGAAAATCTCTACAACATTGCCCAGCAAACCGCGGTGGTGGGCATCGTGTCCACTGTCATGGTGCTGATCATTGTGGCCCGGCATATTGACCTGTCGGTCGGTTCGGTGATCGGTTTTGTCGGCGTGCTCATCGCCTATCTTCAGTACACCCTGGGATGGTCCTGGCCGGCGGCGTCACTCGCCGGGCTGGCCGCGGCGCTGGTGGTGTCGGTGTACCAGGGATGGCTGACCGCCATGCTCGGCGTCCCTTCTTTTGTGGTCACGCTGGGAGGGCTGATGTCCTTGCGCGGCGCGGCTTTTCTGGTGGCCGACGGCAAGACGCAGCCCGTCAGCGACGAGACTTTTCTGCAACTCGGCGGCGGCTATGACGGCGGCATCGGCGTGACCGCCACCTGGGTCCTGACCGCCTGCGTGAGTGTGGTGCTGGTGGTTCGCATGCTGCTGCGCCGCCGTGCCTCCACGCGCCATGAGATGCCCAACCAGCCCGTGTGGGTGGATGTACTGCTGGTGGCGGCACCGGTGGCCCTGCTGGCCGCGTTCGCCGCGACCATGARCAGCTACCTGGTCACCAACAAGGACGCCCCCCAGGGCATCCCGATTCCGGTGCTGATCTGGGCGGCCGTGGCGGTGGTGATGTCATTCATCTCCCAGCGCACCCGTTTTGGCCGCTATGTTTACGCCATGGGCGGCAACCCCGACGCCGCGGTACTGGTCGGCATACCGGTCAAGCGGGTAACGCTCATGCTGTTTGCCCTSCTCGCCGTGCTCATCACCATCGCGGCCATCGTGTCGGTGGCCCGCCTGAACGCAGGCACCAACTCGCTGGGCACCGGGATGGAGCTCTTCGTGATTRCCGCCGCAGTGATCGGCGGCACCGCACTGGCCGGAGGCAGCGGCACCATCATCGGCTCGGTCCTGGGTGCGCTC
>NZ_JBFUAZ010000379.1:0-4242 GCF_056406035.1 Polaromonas sp. P1_E1_2
CTCATAGGTCTTGGTCGGCTCTTTTTCGCCGAGGTTGACGTAGGCCGCGGCCAGCGTGTCGTCGCTCATCAGGGCGGCATAAAAGGCAAGCTGGGTGTCTTCATGGCCGTTCTTGATGCGTTCGGCCGTGGTCGTGCGCGGCTCGGTCTTGTAGTCGATCACCAGGGCGTGCCCGTCAGGCTGGCGATCAACGCGGTCGAGCTGGCCGAGCAGCGTGAGCGTGCCGACAGGCACTTCGCGCCAGACTTCGGCTTCGTCGAAGACCGCGCCGGTGGCTTCGTGGTCGGCCAGCCATTTCAGATAGCCCTCGCGCACACCGGGCCAGGCCGCGGCAAAGGGCAAAAACTCGCTGTCGCTGAGCGCCAGCTCTTGCGTGGCGCGCTCCGCTGCTATGTTTAGCATAGCTACCCGCGCTGATAGATCGGGGGTTGGTGCCGCTTTGAGTGCCTCATGGAAATGCCGCAGCAGGCTGTGCAGCCAGTTGCCGAAGTCGCGCTTGCCCAACTCGCTTTCGAGCTCTTCGGGCTCCTGCAGCCTAAGCTGACGCAGCGCAAAAAAGCGGTAGGGGCAACGCCGCAGGTCTTCGTACGCGCTGGCAGAAAGCCGGATGACGGGCAAGGCCTCGCCGGTCGGGAAGGGATACGGCGTCGGCTGGGTTGCCACGGCACGCAGGCTGCGGGGGTCGGTGGCCATGCGCTGTACTGCTTCCTCGTCCTGGTCCAGCAGCAGCTCCTGCACAAAGCCGCTGGGGATCAGGTGTTCGCCGGATTCACTGGTGCGCCAGAGCACATCGAGATGCGGCATGTGCAGGGCATAGTGCCAGGCCTGGCGCTGGGCAGCGGCAAGCACTTCCCGCGACGGCAGGCCCAGCAGCTCGCGTTGGCCGGGCGTCCAGGGACCGGGAGGTTCTGGTGACACCGGCAGGCGGATTTCATCGCAGCCGGGCAGCACCACRGCCTGCATGGGGCGGCCCAGCAGCTGCGGCAGCGGCAGTATGACCACCTGCTCCGCGGGCGGATGCGCCGGGGAAAACTTGCCGCCCTCCAGCGCCTGATTGGCCCACTGCGTGAAGTCATGCAGCCGCATCACCGGCGATGCTTCGAATTCGGTCTCGGCGCCTTCGTGCAGGCGCAGCACGTCCAGCACCGTCTGCCCGRCTTCGTCCTGCGCCAGTGCGTCCCACTGCCCCGCCGACTGCAAAAGGGTGCGCAGGTCGCGCAGCCACATCGCCAGCGGGCGGGCACGGCTGAAAGGGCTGCGCAATGCGTTCACCTCGCGCGCCAACGGGCCTGTTGCCGCAAAGGCTGGCGGCAAGATGGCGTCTTCCGCAAAGTCCGGCAGGTCGCGCCAGGCGCGCACGCCGGTCTTGCGCAACTCAGTCTCGGCGGCGGTGACCAGCGCGGCGTCAAACGCCGGTGCGTTTTTCAGCCAGTCCAGCACGGCATCCGTCGACGCGTCCCAGGGCATGGCGCGCAGCAGGCTCATCAGAGCGGCGGCGGCGCGAGTGGTTGAAAGCTTCCAGCCGGTTTCATCGCGCATGGCGATGCCGCGCTCAGCGAGCATGGCGCCGACACGGCGTGTGAGTTGCCGGTCCTGCGCAATCAGCGCAACCGGGCTGCGGCCTTGCGCCAGATGCGCCAGCACGCAGGCGGCGGCGCGGCCCGCTTMGTCTTCGGCGTCTTGCGCAATGTGCAGCGCGGGCGGTGCCGAGGGCTCTTCGAGTGAGACGCACAGCGGGATGGAAACCGACCGGTCGCCGAAGTGCGCCTTGAGGGCCTCGGTAAGCGGGTCGGCCTGAAAGCCTTCCAGCACGGCGAGCAGCTGAGGTTTCGCCTGGAAAAGGCGGTCCGTGGGATAGGCGGACGCCGCCGCCCAGGCCAGCGCAATGCGCCCCACGGCAGCTTCGAGGGCCAGCACCGGCGAATCCAGGCCTGCTCCCAGCGTTAGCGCCAAGCGCTCGCTCCAGGCGCGGCGAGCGGCCGGCACGACGGCTGCGGCCACACCGGCCAGGCTCCACGCCGCTTCAACCAGCCGGCCCGCCAGCGCATCCTGCTGGGCGCCCAGGCCCGCGCGGCCCAGCAGCGATGCGGCTGTGAGCATGTCGACCGCCACATCCATGCGCAAATCGTCGCCTGAAGGCACATACGAGCCGAGCGTGCCGCCCAGGCCGCTGGCCCAGTTCATGGTGGTTTCAAAGCGGGGAACAAAAAATGTCTCGCCTGCCTGCGCAGCCCAGGCGCGGCGCGCCTGCTGGATCAGCTGGGCATAGGGCAGCAGCACCACGGCTTCTGCGGGATGGACGCCGCGCGCCTGCATCGCTTCTGCAAGCCGGCCCATGGCCTGGTGCCAGCACAGCGCATCAGGCGCGGACCATGCGGCATCAGAGGTTGGAACGGGTGGCATACAGAGGTTGGGGAAAAGAGGTTGGCAAGAAAGAAATGGGGCCGGAAGCCGCAAATTGAATAATCTCTATCGGCGCCATAGCCCCCGCGCGCCCGACCCGGCCACTTGCTTTCTGCCACAATGACTACAACTTTAGCCGTACCGTATCGTAACCATCCTAAACAGACAAAGGAGCCGCCATGGCGAGCGAACTGATCAAACATACCACCGATGCCACTTTCGAAGCCGACGTGCTGCAAGCCTCCAAACCCGTGCTGGTGGACTACTGGGCTGAATGGTGCGGTCCGTGCAAGATGATCGCGCCGATTCTGGACGAAGTGGCCACCGGTTACGACGGCCGCCTGCAGATCGCCAAGATGAACGTCGACGAAAACCGCGACATTCCCGCCAAGTTCGGTATCCGCGGCATCCCCACCCTGATGCTGTTCAAGGACGGCCAGCTGGCCGCCACCAAGGTCGGCGCCATGAGCAAGGCCCAGCTGACCGCCTTCATTGACCAGCAACTGGCCTGAGGTTTTTCGCGCTGGAAGGGAAGCACGGCGCACCGCCGCTTCCCGACCGGCGCAGGTCCCCCGGCCGCTGGCCGGACGCAGGAAAAATGCCTTGATTTCCTGCATGAATTTCCTGTCATAATGTGCTTTATTCACCAGACGGCACTCGCTGCCTGGTTCGAGTTCCCGGTTTGTAAGCCATCTTCTGCGGCTTCTTTTCAAACCTCCCCCGTTTCCATCAATGAACTCCGCAAGGAGTAACTCCATGCACTTAAACGAACTCAAGGCACTGCACGTGTCTGAAGTCCTCAAGCAGGCCGAAGCCCTTGAGATCGAAAACGTCGGCCGTATGCGCAAGCAGGAGCTGATGTTCGCCATCATCAAAAAACGTGCAAAAACCGGTGAGACCATCGTGGCCGACGGCGTGCTGGAAGTGCTGCCCGACGGTTTCGGTTTCCTCCGTGCTCCGGATTCAAGCTACACGGCCAGCACCGACGACATCTACATCAGCCCCAGCCAGATTCGCCGCTTCAACCTGCACACCGGCGACATGATTGAAGGCGAAGTGCGCACCCCCAAGGATGGCGAGCGCTACTTTGCCCTGAACAAGCTCGACAAGGTYAACGACGGCCTGCCTGAAGACAACAAGCACAAGGTCATGTTCGAGAACTTGACCCCGCTGTTCCCACGCGAGCAGTTCAAGCTCGAACGCGACATCAAGGGCGAAGAGAACCTGACCAGCCGCATCATCGACATCGTCGCGCCTATCGGCAAAGGCCAGCGCGCCCTGCTGGTCGCACCGCCCAAGTCCGGCAAGACCGTGATGATGCAGAACATCGCCCACGCCATTACCGCCAACTACCCTGAAGTGGTCATGATGGTGCTGCTGGTGGACGAGCGCCCTGAAGAAGTGACCGAAATGCAGCGCAGCGTGCGCGGCGAAGTGATCTCCTCCACTTTTGACGAACCCGCCGCACGCCACGTGCATGTGGCCGAAATGGTGATCGAACGCGCCAAGCGCCTGGTTGAACTCGGCAAGGACGTCGTTATCCTGCTGGACTCCATCACCCGCCTGGCCCGCGCCTACAACAACGTGTTGCCTTCATCGGGCAAAGTGCTGACCGGCGGTGTGGACGCCAACGCACTGCAGCGCCCCAAGCGCTTCTTCGGTGCGGCCCGCAATATTGAAGAAGGCGGCAGCCTGACCATCATCGGCACCGCGCTGGTAGACACCGGCAGCCGCATGGACGAAGTGATCTTTGAAGAATTCAAGGGCACCGGCAACTGCGAAATCCACCTGGACCGCCGCCTGTACGAAAAACGCGTGTTCCCGGCAATTCACCTCAAC
>NZ_JBFUAZ010000380.1:0-4585 GCF_056406035.1 Polaromonas sp. P1_E1_2
AGGCGGGAGATCGCGGAGACACCATGGGTTACCAGCGGAATGACCACCAGCGCGCAGATCAGGTAGCCCCAACTGGGCGGGATACCCAGGGCGAGGTCCAGCGCGTAAGCCATGACCGCCGCTTCCAGCGCGAAAAAGATAAAGGTAAATGAGGCGTAGATCAGCGAGGTCAGCGTGGAGCCGATATAGCCAAAACCGGCTCCGCGCGTCAGCAGGTCCATGTCGACGCCATAGCGCGCCGCGTAAATGCTGATGGGCAGGCCCGCCATGAAAATGATGAGCCCGGTGGCCATGATCGCCCAGAAGGCGTTGGTAAACCCGTACTTCACCAGCAGCGTGGCGCCCACGGCTTCAAGGATCAGGAAAGAAGCCGCGCCGAACGCGGTGTTGGCAACCCGCCACTCGGACCACTTGCGAAAGCGCTGCGGCGTGAAACGCAGCGCGTAGTCTTCCATGGTTTCGCTGGCCACCCAGCTGTTGTAGTCGCGCCTGACCTTGATGATGCGCTGCAGCGGCGGCGCTTCTGCCGCCAAAGGCGCGGCCCCGGCCGCTTCGGGCGGCAGTGGCGGCAGCTGGGGCGTGAGCGGGGCGTCCATAGGGTGGGCAGATGCGCCGGGCGCGGAGTGATTGACCGTCTTCRGGTGCATGTTCTGTGCCATGCATCCTGCCCGGGGCGGCCTTGGTGGCTCACGTTTCTTATGGCACCATTCTTGCACCCCGGCAAGCATCCCCAAGCCGRCAGCCTGCCCTGAGAGAGCCCCATGGAATTGACGCCCCGAGAAAAAGACAAGCTCCTTATTTTTACCGCTGCCCTGCTCGCCGAAAGGCGCCGCGCCCGCGGCCTCAAGCTCAACTACCCCGAGTCCGTMGCCCTCATCAGCGCCGCCGTCATGGAAGGTGCGCGCGACGGAAAATCCGTCGCCCAGCTGATGAGCGAGGGCCGCACGGTGCTGACCCGCGCCGATGTGATGGACGGCATCCCCGAGCTGATCCCCGACATCCAGGTCGAAGCGACTTTTCCCGACGGTACCAAGCTGGTCACCGTGCACCAGCCCATTGTTTAAGCATTACCCGAGATCGCCACCATGCAAATCAAAACCAAAAACGCTCTTTTTTTGATAGCTGCTTGCGCAATATCGGCGGGCGCCAGCGCCCATATTGATCATCAATCCGGCGCTGCGGTGCACGACCACGCCAGTGCTTTCTTCAGCGGCTTCATCCACCCGCTGACAGGCATGGACCACCTTGCGGCCATGGTGGCCGTGGGCCTGTGGAGCGCCCTGGTCGCTCGACGCGCCGGCCCCGAATTGCTGTGGGGTCCGCTGGGCTTTGCCGGCATGCTGCTGGCAGGCGCCCTGCTGGGCCTGCAGGGTCTGGAGATTCCCGCCGTCGAGCCCATGATCGCGGCTTCGCTGCTGGTCACCGGCCTGCTGGTCGTGACGCGCTGGCATGTGCCCGGCATTGCGGCGGCGCTCGTCGTTGGTGTGTTCGCCGTCTTCCACGGTCTTGCCCATGGTTATGAACTCGCCGGGGCACCCAGCGCCTGGGCCACGCTGTCGGGCATGCTGGCCGCGACGCTGCTGCTGCACCTGGCGGGCCTGGGTGCGGGCTGGGCGCTGCGCAGTGCCAGCGTCTGGCTGCCGCGCGCGGCTGGCGCCGCCGTCGCCCTCTTCGGCGTGACCCTGCTCGCCCAACTGGCCTGAGGCGCACCATGATTCCCGGCGAACTCATCACCGACGGCCCCGACCACGTACTCAATGCAGGCCGGCRCACGCTGACCGTCGTTGTGCAGAACACGGCCGACCGGCCCATACAGGTCGGCTCGCACTACCACTTTGCCGAAACCAACGGCGCGCTTGGCTTTGACCGCGACGCCGCGCGCGGCATGCGGCTGAACATCGCGTCGGGCACGGCCGTGCGCTTCGAGCCGGGGCAGCAGCGCACGGTGGAACTGGTGGAATTCGCAGGCGACCGCAAGGTTTACGGATTCCGAGGACTCGTGCAGGGAGCACTTTGATGGCAACAATTGGACGCCGCGCCTACGCGGAAATGTTCGGCCCCACCGTCGGTGACCGGCTGCGGCTGGCCGATACGGATTTGGTGGTCGAAGTCGAAGCCGACTACACGCTGCGCGCCGGCAGCTACGGCGAGGAAGTCAAATTYGGCGGCGGCAAGACGATTCGCGACGGCATGGCCCAGTCGCAAAAAACCCGGGCCGAAGGCGCGATGGACTGCGTGATGACAAACGCGCTCATCATCGACCACTGGGGCATCGTGAAGGCCGACATCGGCCTGAAGGGCGGGCGCATCGCCGCCATCGGCAAGGCCGGCAACCCCGACACCCAACCCGGCGTCGACATGATCATCGGCCCCGGCACCGAGATCATCAGCTGCGAGGGCATGATCGTCACGGCTGGCGGCATCGACTCGCACATCCACTTCATCTGCCCGCAGCAGATCGAGGAAGCGCTGACTGCCGGCATCACCACCATGCTGGGCGGCGGCACAGGCCCGGCCACCGGCACCTTTGCCACCACCTGCACGCCCGGCCCCTGGAACATCGAGCGCATGCTGCAGGCAGCCGACGCCTTCCCGATGAACCTGGGCTTCCTGGGCAAGGGCAATGCCAGCCTGCCCGCCGCGCTGCACGAGCAGATCAACGCCGGTGTCATCGGCCTGAAACTGCACGAAGACTGGGGTACCACGCCCGCGGCCATCAGCAACTGCCTGGATGTTGCGGAAGAAACCGACACACAGGTCGCTATCCACAGCGACACGCTTAACGAATCCGGCTTTGTCGAAAACACGATTGCCGCCACCAAAGGCCGCAGCCTCTGCGCCTTTCACACCGAAGGCGCGGGCGGCGGCCATGCCCCCGACATCCTGCGCGTGGTCGGCGAAGAGAACTTCCTGCCCTCCTCCACCAACCCCACCATGCCCTATACCGTCAACACGCTCGACGAACACGTCGACATGCTGATGGTGTGCCACCACCTGGACGCCGGCATCGCCGAAGACCTGGCCTTTGCGGAAAGCCGCATCCGCAAGGAAACCATCGCAGCCGAAGACGTGCTGCACGACCTGGGCGCCATTAGCATGATGAGCAGTGACAGTCAGGCCATGGGCCGCGTCGGCGAGGTCATCATCCGCACCTGGCAGACCGCGCACAAGATGAAGCTGCAGCGCGGCAAGCTGCCCGGTGACAGCGACCGCCACGACAACTTCCGCGCCAAGCGCTACATCAGCAAATACACCATCAACCCAGCGATTGCCCATGGCATCTCGCACGAGGTTGGCTCAGTCGAGTTGGGCAAGTGGGCCGACCTGGTGGTGTGGAAACCGGCTTTCTTCGGCATCAAGCCCTCGGTCATCCTCAAAGGCGGCTTTATCGCCATGGCGGCCATGGGCGACCCGAACGCCTCCATCCCCACGCCGCAGCCGGTGCATTACCGCCCCATGTTCGGCGGCTTCGGCGGCGCGATTGCCAAGGGTTCGCTGACCTTTGTCTCGCAAGCGGGGCTGAACGCTGGCGTCAAGGAACGCTTCGGCCTGGCCAAGACCGTGAGCGCCGTGAAAAACGTGCGCGGCGTGCGCAAGCAGCACATGGTCCACAATGCCTATCTGCCCAGGATGGAAGTCGACGCACAGACCTACCTGGTACGCGCAGACGGTCAGCTGCTGACCTGCGAGCCAGCCACCAGCCTGCCGATGACGCAACGGTATTTTCTTTTCTAACCGGCGACGCAGAGGCGCTGCGACAATCGGGAATCTCGCTCACTCACCTTCCGCTATGAACCCCACCACACCGTTCGAGTCCGCCGCGCGCCTTGCCTTGATCGCTACCGCATTGGCCTGCGCCGCCGCCGCAAGTCACGCCCAGGAACTATGGCCCGGCACGCAAGTGGGCATGTCGCCGGCTGATGTGTCCAAGCGCTTTCCCTCCGCCAAACCCATTGCGGCGGCACCGAGCGGCAAGCCCTGGGGCACCTGCCTACGAGAAGCGAGTCTGGCCCTCGCCGGCGTGAAGTTCAACACCTGCTTCCGCTTCATCGACGACAAGCTCGTCAACGTGCTGGCCCGGCAGGAAGACGAATACGTGCAGAACGCATCGACCAAGATCAACTTCGAGAAGATTGCCGCTGAGCTCCGCAAAAAATACGGCGCGCCCAAGTCCATGACCTGTCTCTWAWACACATCTCCGAGCCCACGAGACTATAGAACGCTCGGCCGCCACCTTGGTGTGTTCCTGCCGCGCGGCACGCTGGTGCGTGGCGGCGACGTGCTGGTGGCGGAAGACGGCTCCATGGTCAAGGTGATTGCCGCGCCTCAAGCCGTGCTCCGCATCACCGCTTGCCCGTCGCATGGCTCCCCTTTCGACCTGACGCGCGCCGCTTACCACCTGGGCAACCGGCATGTGCCGATTGAACTCAAGCCGGACCACCTGAAAATTGAACCCGACCATGTGCTGGCCGACATGCTGCGTGCCATGCACCTGATCGTGAACGAAGTTGAAGAAGCGTTCGAACCTGAAGGCGGCGCCTACAGCGCTGGCGGACACAGCCATGGGCATGACCATTCCCATGAC